>NZ_CFAHBC010000025.1:0-42134 GCF_983179755.1 Brotaphodocola sp.
AAAACGATCACCGAAGAGAAAACCAGTGAGAATCAAGAGAAACATAGAGGACAGAAAAAAGGAAACTGGCGGGAGAGCTTTATCATCGCCTTTTCGATGTATTCAAGGATTCCAATGCCACGAACGGAGTGGACGGAAGCGGGAATGCAGTATGCGCTCTGTTTTTTTCCGGCAATCGGGATTGTGATTGGAGCGGTTGTGTGTGTCTTTATGTGGATTGCACAGCAAGTCAGACTCGGTGAAATCGCTGTCTGCTGTATCGGGACGGCAATTCCATTGTTGATTACCGGAGGAATTCATATGGATGGATTTCTTGACACGACGGACGCACACAGTTCGTTTGCGGATCGAGAGAAAAAACTTGAGATCTTAAAAGACCCGAATACTGGGGCATTTGCTGTTATCGGCTACGGAGTTTATCTGCTTCTCTATCTTTCTGCGTGGTCGGAACTCAAAATAGTTGCATTTCCGGCAGTCGGAGCTATCTATGTGATGACGAGGGCGCTGAGCGGATGGTCGGTTGTGGGATTTCCAAAAGCAAGAAAAAATGGACTTGCAAGTACATTTGCGACGGGGGCGCGAGATCGCACGGTGAAGCAGACGATGATTCTGTGGTGGATTCTTGCGATGGCATTTCTTGTGTATTTTGCGGGATGGATTCCGGCACTTTTGATGGCGGGAGCGGAATTGTTGGTGTTTCGGCATTATTATCATATGGCGGTGCATGAGTTTGGCGGAATGACCGGTGATCTTGCAGGACATTTTTTGCAGTCGGCGGAGCTTGTGATGTATCTGGTGGTTGCAGGATACGGCTTGCTTGTGTGGTAATGGATTAATGGACGCAAGGTTAAACAAAATGAAACAAGATTTAATGCGCCGTGAGCAAGAATATTTGAGCAGAGAAAGGAAACAGAACGATGATTTTGATTGTCGGAGGACGCGGGCAGGGGCAGACCGAGTATGCGAAGCAGTGCTTGAATGATTTGAGTGAAAGCAAGGAAGATGGATTTCGCATTGCAGATGGCAATTCAGATGAGCCGAAAATGGCGATTGGAGCAGATCTGATCTTGAATCTTCATGCATTTGTGCGAAGCGTCATGAAAGTGGGGGGCGATCCGCGAGTATTCACAAGAGAACTTCTTGAATCTGCACCGGAGATTGTCACGATCGATGAAGTTGGATGTGGGATTGTCCCGATCGATGCATTTGAGCGCGAGTATCGGGACGAGGCGGGAGTCGCAGGTCAGCTCTTTGCTTCGCATGCCGATCAGGTATTTCGCATGATCTGCGGAATCCCGCAGAGGATTCGATAACATTTAAAAGAAATCCAAAATGAATTTAGAAACAAGAGGAAGAAAAGAATCATGATGATACTACGGGAGATACTGGAAAATATTCCGGAATATGCGGGAGTGCTCTGCGTGGGAGCCGTGCTTGATCTTCTGATCGGAGATCCGCAGAACTGGTGGCATCCGGTTCGCTCGATCGGATGGCTGATCTCCTTTCTGGAGAAAAAGCTTCGGGCGATTTTTCCGAAGACAGAAGGCGGAGAGCTTGTGGCAGGTGGGGTACTTGCCGTGCTTGTTCCGGCAGTCAGCGTATTCTGCGCATGGCTGGTTCTTTGTGTAGCATGCTGGATTCATCCCAAGTTGAAATTAATCATCATGGCAGTGATGTGCGGACAGCTTCTTGCAGGGCGCTCGCTTCGGGATGAGAGTATGAAAGTGTGTCGGGCACTTCAAAACAGAGATGTCGAGGGAGCGAGATATGCGGTCTCCATGATCGTTGGCAGAGACACAAAACCTCTCTCAGAGGAGGGCATCACAAAGGCAGCGATCGAGACGGTCGCAGAGAATGCCTCGGACGGTGTGATTGCGCCGATGATGTGGATGTTTTTCTTTGGCCCTCTCGGGGGATTTTTTTATAAGGCAGTCAACACGCTCGACTCGATGGTGGGCTACAAGAATGACCGCTATCTCTATTTTGGCAGGGTTTCCGCGCATCTCGATGATGTCGTGAACTGGATACCGGCGCGTTTTGGTGCGCTCTGCTTTGTTGTGGGGGCGTGGATTTTGCCGGGATACGATGGAAAGAGCGCATGGAAGATCTGGCGAAGAGACCGTCACTGCCATAAGAGCCCGAACTCCGCACAGGGAGAGTCAGCATGTGCGGGAGCGCTGGGACTTCGTCTTGCCGGAGATGCGTGGTATTTTGGAAAACTGGTGAAAAAACCGTTTATCGGGGATGAGACGCGCCATGCGGAAGCACAGGACATCATTCGGGTCAATCGCCTGATGATGACGGCGTCGTTTCTAGCCCTGATTGCGGGAGTGGGAGGCATGTTATGGATCAGAGGCTTCATGGCGGGATTTTAAATTATGAGGAGCAAACGAGTGGAGAATATCTCGATTATTCGGTGAATATCAATCCACTTGGAGTACCGGATTTTGTCAAAACGGCAGTCGCAGACAGCATTTTGTCGCTGGATCGTTATCCCGATCCGGAGTGTCGGAGACTCTGTCGCCGCCTCGCAGAAGTTCACAATCTGGGCGCGACTCAAGTGATCTGTGGAAACGGAGCGGGCGATCTGATTTATCAGCTCGTAAATAGTATGCACCCGAAGCGGGCAATGGTTCTCGCACCGACATTTTCGGAGTACGAGTTTGCGCTTGGGAGTGTGGGGTGTCAGGTGGAGCATTTTTTTCTTTCGCGCGAACAGGATTTTCGACCGGACATGAGAGCGCTCTGTCAGACAGTCGCAGAAAAATCGGATCTGGATCTGATCTTTTTTTGCAATCCGAACAACCCGACCGGAATCAGTGTGAGTCGATCAGAGCTTGAGAAACTCGTAAAGCTCTGTGAGAAAAAGAACATTCTTCTCGTCGTCGATGAGTGTTTTCAGGAGTTTCTTGATGAACCGGATCGAACTTCGGTGATTCCGCTTCTTCGACAGGGAGAGACTTCGCACAAGAACCTGATCGTTCTTCGTGCATTCACAAAGACCTATGCGATTGCCGGACTCCGACTCGGATATCTGCTCGTCGCAGATCCAAGTTGGAAAGTGCGCCTTCGCGAGCGTCGTCAGCCGTGGAATGTCTCTCTGCCGGCGCAGAAAGCCGGACTTGCCTGTCTTGGCAATCAGGGAGAGGCGTATGTAAAGCAAGCGCATGCTCTGATTCGAAGTGAGAGAGAACGAATCAGCGATTGCATGCAGGCACTTGGCTATCGGATCTATCCGTCGGAGGCGAATTTTCTGTTTTTTGAAGTTCCGTGGGAGTCACAGGGGGAAAAGAACAATCCGGAGACGCTGTTTTCGTTTTGCATGGAGAGAAAGATTCTGATTCGCGATTGTGCAAATTACCGGGGAGTGGGAGCGGGATCTTATCGCATCTGCGTGCGGACGGAAGCGGAGAACAAAAAACTTTTGCAGGCACTGAAAGAGGCAAAAGAAGCAGAAGAAGTAAAAAAGTAAGCAGAGCCAAATAAACAGACAAATTCAATTCAAAGAAACAGAACAGACGAATCCGTAAATGACAAAAAGACGCAAAACAGAAGCAAATCGGTAAATGGCAGAAGGGAGAAGAGACAGAATGGGGTTATATCGAATTATTCTTGTGGATGACGAGGAGGAAGTCAGAAAGGGAATCATCAAAAAAATCAACTGGGAGACTCTCGGATTTGAGGTTGTGGGGGATGCCGAGAACGGGCAGGATGCACTTGAGAAGATTGAACAGCTTGAGCCGGATGTGATCATGACTGATATCCGCATGCCCTACATGGATGGGCTGGAACTGATTGCAAAGATCAGGCAGAAATATCCGTCGATGAAGGTGCTGATTTTTTCTGGATACGATGATTTCGAGTATGCACAGCAGGCGATCAAGCTGAATGTGACGGAGTACATTTTAAAGCCTGTCAACGTGGAGGAACTCACGGAGATTTTGACGCGTGTCCGTGAAAATCTGGACAAGGAGATTGAACAGAGAAGAAATCTCGATCTTTTGCGGGACAGTTACCTGAAAAGCCTTCCGATTCTCAGAGAGCTGTTTTTGAATGAACTCATCAGTGGGAATGGCAAGGAGGACACCGAGAAGCGCCTCAAAGAGTATGAGATCGATCTTATCGGCGCGCGCAAGTGGGTCACGGCAGTGATCGGGATTGAGCCGGAAGCCGGTCCCCTCGCCCATCATCAGGAACTGATTCCGATCTCGGTGCGCCGTCTGATTGAGGATAACTTAAAACCTTATTGCCGAAATGCAGTCTTTGCAACTTCCGAAGGTCTGGCCCTGATCGTCGCAATCGATGATGACAAGACAAAGACAGCCCTGATTGATCAGCTTGGTGACATCTGTAAGGAGTGTCGGAGAATTCTGGAAGTCACGGTCACGATCGGAATCGGACACAGCAGTCAGAGCTTAGAAGAACTTGGAGTTTCGTATCAATCGGCAGTTGATGCGCTCGGATACAAGGCGATTGTGGGACCGGGAAGCACGATCTACATCAACGATATGGAGCCGGTCAACCGCGGAAAACTCCAGTTTGATGCGAAAGAAGAGGCAGAACTGATCGGTGCAATCAAATTTGGCGGGAGAGAAAAGATCGAGGAGATGGTGCAGCAGATCACGGCGCGGATGGAAGACGCAAAGGTGCATGTGCGCCAACAGCAGATTTATATGATGGCGGTGATCAATGTGCTGATGCGCCTGATTCAGCAGTATGACCTCAATGCGTCCGAGGTGTTGCAGGTTCCGGAGAAATATCAGGAGATCCCGGACGCGATGCAGAATCGGGAAGAGTTTGAGGAGTGGCTGATCCGGACGGCATGTCGAATCAGTGAGATGATGGGACGGGAGAGAGACAACACGGCAAAGCGCATGATTCTCGATGCAAAGCAGTACATTCAGGAAAATTACCAGAATCCGGATCTCTCTGTTGAGATGGTTTGCCGTCAGCTTCACCTGAGTCCCGCGTACTTTTCCACGATGTTTAAGAAGGAGACAGGTCAGACGTATGTGGGATATCTGACGCAACTGCGCCTTGACAAGGCGGTCGAGCTTTTAAATACGACGGATGACAAGACTTACATCATCGCTCAGAAAGTCGGCTATCAGGAGCAGAATTATTTCAGCTATGTGTTCAAGAAGCGTTTTGGAGTCTCTCCGACCCGCTTCCGTCAGGCACAGTAGATAGGCTAAAGAGGGAGGATTTATGAAAAAACGGGAAGGAAGCGGGCGATGGGGAGATCTCGGCATCCGAAATACGATTTATCTGTATTTTACGGTCAGTGCGCTCTCGGCAATGATTCTGATCGGAATTTCGCTCTACGGGCGTCTGTCCGGTCAGATGACGGCGACGATTCTCGAGGAAAACCAGGGAATGATCACAATGCTCAATCGCTCGGTCGACTCATATCTGCGCACGATCATGAAATTGTCGGACTCACTCTATTACGGAGTTGTCAAGAATGCGGATGTAACCTCAGATGTGAGGTCCGATGTGATGAATCGGGAGATGACGATTCTCTATGACAACAACAAGGATACGGTTTTAAATATTGCTCTTTTGTCGCGGGAGGGGGAACTGTTGCAGGCAGTTCCCGCTGCGAGATTAAAGTCGGACCTTGATGTGACGCAGGAGGACTGGTTTCAGGAGACGCTTGAGCGGACAGATAATGTGCACTTTACAATTCCTCATGTGCAGTACATTTTTGATAACAGTGAAAATCAGTATCGCTGGGTGATCACAGTCTCCCGTGCAGTCGAGATCACGCGGGGAACGTCGACGGAGCAGGGTGTTTTGCTTCTCGATGTCGGCTACGGCAGTCTTCAACAACTGCTTGATAACATCACACTCGGAAACCAGGGGTATCTCTACATGATCGGAAGCGGAGGGGAGCTGATTTACCATCCGCAGATGCAGTTGATCGAGTCGGGGATTGTGCAGGAGAACCTTGAGTCGGCATCCGCCTACCGGGATGGAGCTTACCGGGAAACGTATCTCGGGGGAAAGCGGGAGATCACGGTTAAGAGCGTCGGATATACGGGATGGAGGATTGTCGGGGTGACGCCGGAGCACGGAATCACGCTCAATATGATCAAGACAAATCTGTTTTTGATCTTTATTCTCGCATTTTTCCTCTTTGTCTTGATTATCATCAACAGCTTCATCTCCTCGCGGATCACAACACCGATTCAGGAGCTTGAAAAGTCGGTAAATGCGCTTGAGGCGGGAGAACTTGACACGAAGGTCTATGAGGGTGGTTCGTATGAGATTCGCCATCTCGGAAGATCGATCCGGAGCATGGCAAAGCAGATTCGGGTGCTGATGGACGATATTGTGGCAGAACACGAGTCAAAGCGAAAGAGTGAGTTTGACACGCTCCAATCCCAGATCAACCCACATTTCCTCTATAATACACTCGACATCATCGTCTGGATGATCGAGAATGAGCAGAAGGCGGAGGCAGTCAAAGTCGTGACGGCACTTGCGCGGTTTTTCCGCATCAGTTTAAGCAAGGGCAGAAGCATCATTCCGGTGAAGGATGAACTTGAGCATGTGCGAAACTATCTGATGATTCAGCAGATGCGTTTTAAGAACAAGTTCACTTATGAGATTGAGGCAGATCCGGAGACGCTTGAGATGGCGAGTCTAAAGCTCATGCTCCAGCCCCTCGTCGAGAATGCAATCTATCACGGGATGGAATTCATGGATGGGGACGGCGAAATTCTTGTGCGCGTGGAGACGGAGGAGAGCGGGCTGTGCTTTACGATTCAGGACAATGGTCTTGGCATGACGCAGGAGCAGGCGGAGAATCTTCTGACTTCGACAACGCCTCATGTCTCCTCAAAGCGGGGGTCTGGAATCGGAGTCAAAAATGTGAACGAGAGAATTCGTCTTTATTTTGGAGAGACTTACGGACTTGAGATTGAGTCGGAGCCGGATGAGGGAACAACGATCCGGATTCATCTGCCGGCAGTGCCGTATTCAGAGATCTTAGAAAAGGAGAAAAAAGAGAAAGAGCAGAAGATAGAGAAAGAGCAGAAGGCGGAGAGACCAGAGAATTCAGCACATACAGGAAATGTACGGAATACAAACAATATAGGAAACACAGGGAATATTAGAAATACGGCGGATGCGGGGAAGGAGAAGGACGTGTGATGAAAGCGAGAGAAAAATTATTTGTGGCGGTGTATGTGCTGTTTCTCGTCGTTCTGTATCTGCTTTCTTCGACGGATCTGATTATCAAGGAACGAAGGCAGGAGATCTGCCCGATCTCGATTGTCGCAGACACGACGAGCGACGAGTACTATGTCAATTTTAAGAAAGGCATGGATCAGGCGGGAATCGAATTCCACGCCGATGTGCGTTTCGTCACCCTCTATGAGGAAAATCAGACGGATCAGCAGATTGATCTGCTGATGAGGGAGCAGCAGGACGGGGCGAGAGTGCTGATCTCTGTGGCAGTCGATGAGACGAGTCTGGAAAATGCACTTGCAGACAAGCAGATTTCCGTGCCGATTGTCGTGATCGGGACAGAACTTCCGATGGACAAGGTGTCGGCGGTGGTGATGACAGACACGTATGAGATGGGAAAGACACTTGCCAGGAAGGCGATTGAGGAAAATGAGCCGGATGTGAGGTTCTATGTATTTGGAGGAGAAAAAGAAAATTCAAAGGTTAGACGGTTTTACGATGGCATTTCTTCCGCGCTTGAGAAGGAGGGGCGGACAGCGATTCGGATCAGTGATCCGGGAGAAGGGGAGAACTTTCGGAGCACGATCGAGTCACTTGTTTATCCGGAGAGCGGGACGGCAGTGATTCTTGCGCTTGATCCGAAGAGTTTGGAGATGACAGCGGATATTCTTGCAGGAAGCAGTGTTTACCAGACGTATGTGAAGGGGCTTTACGGCAGGGGCACAACGGTGAAAATCTTAAATGAGCTGGATAAGGGGATTATTCGTGGAGTCTGTGTCACGGATGAGTTCAGTCTCGGATATCTGAGTGTCCGGCAGGCAGTTGCAGTGGCGAAGAATCAGACGGTGCAGGACCCGATTGTTCTACCAGATTATTATATAGAGAAAGAGGATCTGCGAAATCCGAAGTATGAAAAAATGCTCTATCCGATTGAGTAGTGGATTTTCCATAATATTCATCTGGAGTGATAGGAGTTTTTGGGAGGGGAGAAAAGGGAGGAGATGCAAGATGATGGGATGGACAAAAAGAGAGGAACGAAAGAGCCTTAGATGGATGACTTTCGGGCGAAGTGTTTCTGGAGCATTTGTTTCTGAACTGCTTTTTTGGGGAGTGCTTGTTTCCGGGATGTTTCTTTCCGGGTGCACGCCGTCAAATCAGAGGGCGGAGCAGAAGAAATCGATCAGGATCGGGGTCAGTCTTTATCGGGCAGAGGATACGTTTATCAACAATCTGCGGAGCGAGCTTGAGGAGAGTGCCAAGTCCTATGAGCAGGAAAATGGAATCAAGGTCACGCTTGACATCCAGTCTGCAAAGGGAAATCAGAACACGCAGAATAATCAGGTCGAGCGTTTTCTTTCGCTTGGCTGTGATGTGCTTGTGATTAATCCGGTTGATCGGACTTCGGCATCGTCGATCATTGACAAGGCGATGACGGCGGGCGTTCCGACGATTTTTTTCAACCGTCAGCCGGTGGAGGAGGATATGAACCGCTGGGATCAGCTCTACTACGTCGGTGCAGACGCAAAGGAGAGCGCTGTGCTTGAGGGGCAGATCGTCACGGATCAGTACAAGAAAGATCCAGCGAGCATTGACCGAAACGGGGACGGCGTTGTCCGCTATGTGCTTCTCGAGGGCGAGAGCAGTCATCAGGATTCGCTGATTCGGACCGAGTGGTCGATTCAGACGCTCAAGGACGCGGGTGTTCCGATCGAGAAAGTGATAGGTGGAATTGCAAACTGGGAGCGCAGTCAGGCATCCGCACTGATGGAGCAGTGGCTTGAGCAATATCCGGGGGAGATTGAGCTTGTGGTCAGCAACAATGACGATATGGCGCTTGGAGCGATTGACGCGATCGACCGCGCTGGGGTGTACGGGATCACCGTTGTCGGAATCGATGCGACGACAGCGGGGCTTGATGCGGTGCATGCAGGGAAAATGCTCGGCACTGTCTCTTCGGATAAGAAGGAGTATGCAGGAGCGATCATGAAGATTGCGACGGCAAAAGCACTCGGCGAGGAGATTCCGGAGAATATGGAATTGGAAAATGGTAAATATTACTGGAGCAAACAGAGAATTTTTGCCGAAAAATAGTAAAAAAGATGACAAATCGAAAAAAATCCATAAAATCGAAAAGAAAATCTTATAGAAAAATACAAAGCGAAGGGCTATAATATAGGTGTCGATGGGACAAAGTAAACAAAATTCGACAATGATTTCATGTATGTAGAGGGAGGATTTACACTATGAGATTAACGAAGAAAGTAACAGCAATGGCTATGGCATCTGCAATGATTCTGTCCATGACAGCATGTGGAGGTTCCACTTCCAGCAGTGCAACTACCGCAGCACCGACCGAGGCAGCAAAGACTGAGGCAGCAGCAACCGAGGCAGCAAGCACCGCTGAGGCAGTAAAGGAAGCTGCAGGTGATGTTGATCTTTCTGATAAGAAAGTCGGCGTCAGCATTTATAAATTCGATGATAACTTCATGACTCTGTACAGAACCGAGTTACAGCGTTACCTGACCGAGGATCTTGGATTCAAGGCTGAGAACGTTGTTATCCAGGATGGTAAGGGCGATCAGGCAGAGCAGACCAACCAGATTCAGAACTTCATCACCCAGAAGTACGACGTTCTGATCCTGAACCTGGTACAGGCTTCTTCCGCACCGGAGATCACCGATATGTGTAAGGAGGCTGGAATCCCGGTTGTATTCATCAACCGTGAGCCGGATGAGGCTGAGGAGACCAGATGGAAAGATGAGAAGATCCCGGCTACTTATGTAGGTTGTGACGCTAGACAGTCCGGTACCTATCAGGGTCAGGAAATCTACGAGACCGAGAATAAGGGCGATATCAACGGAGATGGCAAGGTTTCTTACATCATGATTCAGGGTGACCCGGAGAACGTAGATGCTCAGTACAGAACCGAATTCTCTGTAAAGGCTCTGACCGATGAGGGCATGGAGGTTGAGGAGCTGTTAAAACAGCGTGGTGACTGGGATCAGGCAAAGGCTCAGCAGATCGCACAGGATGCTTTAAACCAGTACGGCGATAAGATCGAGGTTATCTTCTGTAATAACGATGCAATGGCACTTGGTGCTTTACAGGCAATCGAGGCAGCTGGACGTACCGTAAACGAGGATATTTATCTGGTAGGTGTTGATGCTCTGACCGAGGCTGTTCAGAACGTTATCGATGGCAAGCAGACCGGTACCGTATTCAACGATCACTTCTCTCAGGCTAAGATGGCTGCTGATTGTGCAGTAGGCTACTTGAAGGGTGAGGATGTTGATCCGGTGAACATGGTTGACTACATCAAGGTTACCCAGGACAACGCTCAGGAGATTCTGGACAAGCTGAAATAAATTAGAACCTCTTTGAAAGACAGGAACCGGGTGTGTCCACGGACACACCCGATTTTTCTGAAATATGGCAGGAAGGAAAGGAGTTAAACGGGATGGCAGAACAGTACAGACTGGAAATGGTTGGAGTGAGCAAGTCCTTCCCTGGCGTTAAGGCTCTGGACGGAATCAGCTTGAAAGTGCGTCCCGGAACCGTTCACGCTCTGATGGGAGAGAACGGAGCAGGAAAATCAACTCTGATGAAATGTCTTTTCGGCATCTACAAGATGGATGAGGGAAAGGTATTTATTGATGGAGAGCAGGTCAACATTGCAAACCCGGATGAGGCACTCAAGAAAGGTCTTGCGATGGTGCATCAGGAGCTTCAGCCGATTCCGGATCGTTCCATTGCAGAGAATATGTATCTGGGAAGATACCCGATGAAGGGCGTGGGTCCGCTTCGGATGATTAATCACAAAAAGATGAATGAGGAAGCCGAGAAATGGCTGAGAAATGTAAAGATGGATTTTGATCCGAAGATGAAACTCGGAACACTCTCCATCGGTCAGATGCAGTCGGTTGAGATCGCAAAGGCGGTCAGCCAGAATGCAAAACTCGTAATTCTTGATGAGCCGACCTCTTCGCTGACGGATAATGAGGTTGAGGCGCTGTTCCGAATCATCCGTGATCTGAAATCGAGAGGTGTTTCAATGATCTACATCAGTCACAAGATGGCAGAGCTTCGTCAGATCTCCGATGACATCACGATCATGCGAGATGGAACGTATGTCGGTTCATGGAAGATGGCAGATATTTCTGATGATGAGATCGTAAAGCAGATGGTAGGTCGTGAGCTGACGAATGTTTACCCGCCGAAGGAGGATTACCGGACGAATGAGACCGTTCTGAAGGTTGAGCACCTGTGCAGTATTCATGAGCGCTCGTTCCAGGATTGCTCGTTTGAACTGAAACGCGGTGAGATCCTTGGATTTGGTGGACTTGTCGGTGCACAGCGTACCGAGATGATGGAGGCGATCTTCGGAATGCGCCACGTCGCAAGCGGTAAGATCGAAGTTCTCGGCAAGGAAGTGACGATCAAGCGTCCGGAAGATGCGATCGATGATTCGATCGGAATGATCACGGAGGACCGTCGAGGAACCGGTATTCTCGGATGTTTGAGCATCAATGATAACACTGCGATTGCTTCTTATAAACACTATACGAACGCTGGCGTGATTGACCAGAAAAAAGTCGATGCAGTTGTACAGGACAGCATCAAGAAGCTGAATATCAAAACTCCGAGTGGTAAGACCCTGATTCAGTCGCTTTCAGGTGGTAACCAGCAGAAGGTAATCATCGCCCGCTGGCTGGCAAACAACCCGGATATCCTGATCATGGACGAGCCTACGCGAGGAATCGATGTAGGTGCAAAATATGAGATTTATCAGATCATGATCGATCTGGTAAAACAGGGCAAGTCCATCATCATGATTTCGTCCGAGATGCCTGAGCTAATCGGTATGTCGAACCGTATCATTGTTATGTGTAACGGTCACATCACCGGAGAGCTTGAGGGCGAAGAGGCAACTCAGGAGCAGATCATGGCGTGTGCAACGCAGTTTGATCTTCGTGGAAAATCAGCCGAAAAATAATCCAGTCAGGAGGGTTCAATCATGACAGCAAAAAAATTTAATGCGAAAGATTTCCTTATCAATAACGGAATCATTGTTGTGCTGGTACTGCTGGCACTCTACACCGGCATCATGCAGCCGACATTCTTCTCACCGAGTAACATCAAAAACGTATGCTTAAACGTAGCACCGCGATTCATCATCGCTTGTGGCGTTTCCGGATGTCTGATCACAAAAGGTACGGACCTGTCCGCAGGACGTATGGTAGGTCTGGCAGCCTGCATCGCAGGTACTTTGCTTCAGAAGGCAGATTACAGTGGTAAGTTCTTCCCGAACCTTCCGTTCTTCGGAACCTGGTGGGTACTGGCAGTTCTGCTGATCTGCGTGGCAGTTTGCTGTGTATTTGGTGCAATTAATGGTCTTGTTATTTCTTACCTTCAGGTTCCGGCATTCATCGGCACTCTGGGTATGCAGTTGATCGTTTACGGTGTCTGCCTTGTTTACACGAACGCAACCCCGATCGGTGGTTATCGTCCGGCTTACACCGAGGTTGCAAAGGGACAGCTCTTTGGTGTCATCCCGTATCTGTTCATCATCGCACTGGCAGTTGGTCTTGCAATGTGGTTCGTTTACAACAAGATGCCTCATGGTAAATATATGTACGCAATCGGTGGTAACGAGCAGGCAGCAGAGGTTGCCGGTGTTAACACGAAGAAGACAAAGATCCTCATCTACATCACCGCAGCAGCTTGCTACGCACTGGGTGGTTTCCTTGTAGGTGCAAAGTCCGGTGGTTCTTCCGTAAACATGGGTTACGGCTGGGAGCTTGAGGCAATCGCAGCATGTACGATCGGTGGTGTATCTGTAAACGGTGGTATCGGTAAGATCTCCGGCGTTCTGATCGGCGTTCTGGTATTCGAGATCTTGAAGACCTGCTTACAGTATCTGGGCGTAGATACAAACTACCAGTACATCGCACAGGGTATCGTTATCGTCGTTGCAATCGCTTTGGATATCAGAAAGTACATTGCCAAGAAATAAGCGAGAAATCGAGAGGATTTCGATACGTCGTTTGTGTTACATAAAAGGATATTGATTTTTTTCATAAAGCATTTCGGTCTGAGAGGGCTGGAATGCTTTATGTTTATATTGTTTTAGCGAGTTTGGTAATGTCGACGATGAAAGATAGTGAAAAGAGCGGAATAAATGGAATAAAACGGAAGGTGAAAGATATGGCAGAAAAAGAACAGGAACTAAAGATGACGGAGATGTCAGAGCTGGAGCGGGAGAATCAGCGACTCAGAGAAGAAAATCAGCGCTTAAAAGAGTATCGTGCGTCTCTCCCGCCGAAGGAACGACTTTATGATCGGATTCCGCTGACTGTAAAACAACTGGATATGATTATCGCGGGACTTGTAATTTTGTTTTTAGTTGTCTGCGTGATGGGGATGATGCACCACTAGGTGCTGTTTTTCAATTTCCAATTATAAATATAGGGAACTCCTCCGATGGAATAAGTCGTGCAAACTTGTTCTCACATTGTTGGACTAGGTTCACCAGATTAGATAAAGAAGTTTATTTTTTATAGTCCCTTGCTCAATTTACTGTTCTGATATTCTCCAGTGAAAGTTACATCTCTGCCAAACCATGCAGGCGGAGTGAAGGCGAGAGCTTCTTCTTCTGTTGGAAATTCTACTTCTGCAAGAATCAGTCCCTGATAATCTCTTTCAAAAATATCAAGCTCGATTGTAAGAGCAGTTCCCTCGATCGGAATGCGGTATCTGCGTTTGCTGAGGATAATGCCGTCGGCTTTTTCAAGAAGATGCAGATAAGCGGTTTCATTCAGTGGCAGATTGTATTCCTCGCGTGCGAGAAGACCATGAGATTTGTATGTCATGTAATATTCATCTCCGTCACGGCGAACACGAACGACAGGATCGGTGCAGAGATAAGCCTGTTCAATCATCCGTGATGGAAAATTTTCATATCCGTCAGGAAGTGTTTCGATCTTATATTTTCTCTCAATTTCCATATTCAAAATCCTCCAAATGTATATAGTTTTACACTGCGTTTATTTATCAGTGTATTGCAAAAAGGTAGATAAAAAATAGCTCATAAACAGTATATCAGATTTTAGATCGAATTGCTTATAAACGTGGAAATTATATAATAATCTATTAGCATTAAGATTTTTAGAGAAATTATAGCTGGTATTTAAAATAAGTGAAAAATTGATTTTGGTAAAAGAATATGGTTTGAGATGATGGAAGGCGACGGAATGCGAGAAAGTCCGGGCAAACCCGTGTGAGACGTCGGTGCTTAGGTCGCGTACTTTGCGACCTTATGCACCGCTACGTCCGCTCAGCGTATCGAGGAAGCGCCAGTGACGCTTCCGCTGATTTACCCGGAGCGAGAGCGAGTTTGCGCGGACTTATCTCGCTGGAGGAGCCGAGAGTAGAAAAAACAAAAAACGGCGTATTTTCGCGGAAAAGAGCGTATATTTAGGCAAAAATAGGGCTAGTAATTAAGAAAACACTATGCTATAATGGTAACTTGAAGTGTGGCGCCCTGCCGTGACGACCATACATAGATTTAAGGAGGAACCCATAAAATGAGTTTACAGGTAGAGAAGTTAGAAAAAAACATGGCAAAACTGACCGTAGAAGTATCGGCAGAGCAGTTCGAGAAGGCTCTTACCGCTTCTTACAACAAGAATAAGAACCGGTTCAACATTCCTGGTTTCCGTAAGGGAAAAGCACCGCAGGCAATGGTTGAGAAGATGTATGGCGTCGGCGTTCTGTACGAGGATGCAATCGAGGAAGCTCTGGACGCAACCTACGGTGATGCTGTAAAAGAGAGCGGACTGGAGATCGTTTCCAGACCGGAGATCGGCGTTGAGCAGATCGAGAAGGGTAAGCCGTTCATCTACACCGCAACAGTTGCAGTTAAGCCGGAAGTAACCCTGGGCGAGTACAAGGGTGTTGAGGTTGAAGGCGCAAAGGCTGACGTAACCGATGAGGATATCCAGAACGAGCTGAAGAAGGTTCAGGAGCAGAACTCCCGTCTGGTAGCAGTTGAGGATCGTCCGGTAGCTGACGGAGATCAGACCGTGATCGATTTCGAAGGATTTGTTGATGGAACTCCGTTCGAGGGCGGAAAGGCTGAGGATTACACCCTGGTGATCGGTTCTCACTCCTTCATCGATACCTTCGAGGATCAGCTTGTTGGCAAGAACGCAGGCGAGGAAGTAGAAGTAAACGTAACCTTCCCGGAGGAGTACCATGCAAAAGAGCTGGCAGGAAAGCCGGCTGTATTCAAGGTAAAGATCAAAGAGATCAAGAGCAAAGAGCTTCCGGAGCTGAACGATGAGTTTGCAAGCGAGGTTTCCGAGTTCGAGACCTTAGATGCATACAAGGCAGATCTTCAGAAGAAGCTGGCTGAGACCAAAGAGAAGCAGGCTAGTGCTGAGAACGAGAACAAGGTTGTTCAGAAGGTTGTTGACAACGCAACCATGGACATCCCGGCTCCGATGGTAGACCAGCAGGTTACCAACATGATCAACGACTACGCTCGCAGAATGCAGAGCCAGGGTCTGTCTCTGGATCAGTATCTGCAGTTCACCGGCACCACTCTGGATCAGCTGAAAGAGCAGATGCAGCCGCAGGCTGAGAGCCGTATCCGTGCTCGTCTGGTACTCGAGGCAGTTGCAAAGACTGAGAACATCGAGGTATCTGAGGAGACCGTTGAGGCTGAGCTGAAGAAGATGGCTGAGACCTACAAGATGGAAGTTGAGCAGGTTAAGAACATCATGGGCGAAGACGGCTTAAAGCAGATGAAGGAAGATATGGCAGTTCAGGAGGCAGCTGATTTCCTGGTAGCACAGGCAAAGCTGGTTTAATTGAAAAAAGAGCGGAAGAGGATTCCGATCCGCCGTTTCCGCATAAATCCGGATATTTGCGGGTATAGTTAAAAGGGCCGGGATGCAGTGCACCTGGCAAAGGATGCATGAGACTGCATCCCGGTCCGTTTTGTATGGAGGATTTGACGATGGCATTAGTACCTTATGTGATTGAGTCAACCAGCAGAGGAGAACGTTCTTACGATATTTATTCCCGATTATTAAAAGAGAGAATTATTTTCCTTGGTGAAGAGGTGACTGACGTATCAGCAAGCCTGATCGTAGCACAGCTTCTTTTCCTGGAATCTGAAGATCCGGGCAAGGATATTAATTTATATATCAACAGTCCGGGCGGTTCTGTAACTGCCGGAATGGCAATTTATGACACGATGAATTATATCAAGTGCGATGTTTCCACAGTCTGCATCGGTATGGCAGCCAGCATGGGCGCATTCCTGCTTGCAGGTGGCGCAAAGGGCAAGAGATTTGCACTTCCGAACGCGGAAGTCATGATCCATCAGCCTTCCGGCGGTGCCAGAGGACAGGCAACCGAGATTCAGATTGTGGCAGAGAATATCTTAAAGACCAAGAAGAAACTCAATGAGATTCTTGCAGCCAATACGGGTCAGTCTTATGAGACGATCTGCCGGGATACAGAGCGCGATAATTATATGAGCGCAGAGGAAGCAATGAACTACGGGTTGATTGACCGTGTGATTGCAAATCATTAAAATAAAAATGGCGGAAGGCGCACGCAAAAGCATCTCTCGGGAGGATCACGCATGATTTCGTTCATGCAGGGGGTGATCCAGAATGTCCCGGAGATGCTTTAAGATCAAGGAAAGGATAGAGGTGTAGCGATATGCCCAACAGAACAGATGACAGAGTCAGATGCTCGTTTTGCGGAAAGACCCAGGATCAGGTAAAGAAACTGATTGCGGGTTCCAATAACGTGTTTATCTGCGACGAGTGTATTGACCTTTGCGCGGAGATTCTGGAAGAGGAATTCGACGAGCACGACAATGCGGGACTGGATTTAAGCAGTATCAACCTGCTCAAGCCGAAGGAGATTAAGGAGTTCCTTGATGAGTATGTAATCGGACAGGATGCCGCAAAGAAAGTGCTGTCTGTTGCCGTGTACAATCATTACAAGAGAATCACATCCGGCAAGAACATGGATGTGGATGTACAGAAGAGCAACATTCTTCTTCTCGGACCGACCGGTTCCGGAAAGACGTATCTGGCACAGACACTGGCAAAGATCCTGAACGTGCCGTTTGCGATTGCAGATGCGACCGCACTGACAGAGGCAGGATATGTCGGTGAGGATGTGGAGAACATTCTTCTGAAACTGATTCAGGCAGCAGATTACGATATTGACCGTGCACAGTACGGTATCATTTACATTGATGAGATCGATAAGATCACGAAAAAGTCGGAGAACGTTTCCATCACCAGAGATGTTTCCGGAGAGGGAGTTCAGCAGGCACTCTTAAAGATTCTGGAGGGAACGGTTGCGAGTGTTCCGCCTCAGGGTGGAAGAAAGCATCCGCATCAGGAGCTTTTGCAGATCGATACAACCAATATCCTGTTTATCTGCGGTGGTGCGTTTGATGGTCTTGAGAAGATCATTGAGAGCCGTCTGAGTGCAGGCTCAATCGGTTTCAATGCTGAGATCGTGGAGAAGAACAAGGCAGATATTGATGAACTGCTCAAGAAAGTAGAACCTCAGGATCTCGTGAAGTTTGGACTGATTCCGGAGTTTATCGGTCGTGTGCCAATCACGGTTTCTCTCGATCTGCTCGATGAGAAGGCGCTGGTACGGATTCTCTCCGAGCCGAAGAATGCGCTGATCAAGCAGTATCAGAAGCTGTTTGAGTTAGATGATGTAAAGTTGGAGTTCACACCGGAGGCACTTGAGGAAGTTGCAAAATTTGCAGTGGAGAGAAAGACCGGAGCAAGAGGTCTGCGCTCGATTCTTGAGGGTGCGATGATGGATCTGATGTATGAGGTGCCGTCTGACAATAACGTCGGAATCTGCACCATCACGAAGGATGTGATCGACCGGACCGGAGAGCCGGAGCTGGTATACCGAGATATGAATGTACCGCGCAAGAACCTGGCTCAGAGAATCAAAAAAGAAAAATCAGGTGAGATCGCGTAAGTCGGTCTGCCGGTATGAAGGGGCTGTTGCAGAGTAGAACCATCGGCAAAACCGGGTCTGCTCTCTTGCGACAGCCCATTCTGTATATCAAAGAGAAAAGAGAGAAACATAGTAACTAAAGCAATTTCCAATGGATTTTTGCTCGTGACTGTGAAGGTACTGAACAGTTACAAGAAATAGAAAATAACGGAGAAAAAATATGGAAGATACGATAATGACGATGCCGGTGATTGCCCTGCGTGGGCTGACGGTTCTTCCTCATATGACGGTCAGCTTTGACATCAGCCGACCGAAGTCGATCTCTGCCGTGGAAAAGGCGATGGTGGGAGATCAGAAGATCTGTCTGGTAACCCAGAGAGATCCGGAGGATCAGGACCCGACACTCGAACAGCTCTATCACATTGGAACGATCGCCCTGATTAAACAGCTTGTAAAGATGCCGGGAGGAATTGTCCGCGTGATGGTCGATGGTCAGGAGAAAGTCGAGTTGCTTTCCCTCGATCAGACGGAGCCTATGCTTGTCGGCGAGATCATGGAGGTTGAGCCGGAGGAAGAGCCGGAGTATGTGGTGGAGCAGGCGATGCTTCGCGTTCTGAAAGAGAAGACGGAGGCTTACAGCCATCAGCATGCAAAGTTTGCAAAGGAGATCCTGCCGGGTCTTCTCGCAACGAAGGATCTCGAGCCTCTGATGACGCGCCTTGCGAGCGAACTGCCGTGGGAGTATGTTGTTCGTCAGGAATACCTTGAGGCGATGAATGCCGAGGGACGTTACGGTGTTCTCGTGAAGAATCTTGCCAATGAGGTCGAGATCGCTGAGATTCGCAGAGAGTTCCAGCAGAAAGTCAAGGAGAGCATTGACAAGAATCAGAAGGATTACATTCTCAGAGAGCAGATGAAGATCATCCGCGAGGAACTCGGCGAAGACCCGATCTCCGATGCAGATGAGTATGAGAAGCAGATTAAGGCGCTGAAGGCGAGCAAGGAAGTCAAGGAGAAGCTCAAGAAGGAGCTTGACCGCTTCCGCAACATGCCGGGGGGAAGCCAGGAGGCAAATGTCCTTCGTACATATGTCGAGACACTTCTCGAACTCCCATGGAATAAGATGTCCCGCGACAACAACGACATTCATCATGCGGAGGAGATTTTAAATGCTGACCACTATGGACTTGAGAAAGTCAAGGAGAGAATTCTTGAGTATCTCGCAGTCCGCATGCTGACGAAGAAGGGAAGCAGTCCGATCATCTGTCTTGTCGGCCCGCCAGGAACCGGAAAGACTTCGATTGCCCGCTCGGTTGCGCGTGCGCTGAACAAGAAATATGTGCGCATCAGTCTCGGCGGTGTCCGCGATGAGGCAGAGATCCGTGGTCACAGAAAGACCTATGTCGGAGCAATGCCGGGTCGTCTTGTCGACGGTCTGCGTCAGGCAGGAGTCTCCAACCCGCTGATGCTCCTCGATGAGATCGATAAGGTCAGCAGTGATTACAAGGGAGATACATCCTCCGCACTTCTCGAGGTTCTCGACGGAGAGCAGAATGTGAAGTTCCGTGACCACTATGTTGAAGTTCCGATTGACCTGTCAAATGTGCTCTTCATTGCGACAGCAAATACGACCCAGACAATCCCGGGTCCTCTGCTTGACCGTATGGAAGTCATTGAGGTCAACAGCTACACCGAGAATGAGAAATTCCACATCGCAAAGGATTATCTGGTCGGCAAACAGCTTGAGAAGAATGGACTGACTGAGAAGGAGCTGATGATCAGCGATGACGCTCTCAGAAAGATCATTCACAACTACACGAGAGAGGCGGGAGTCCGCAACCTTGAGCGCCGGATCGGAGACATCTGCCGCAAGTCCGCACGCGAGTTCCTCGACAACCGTGATCAGGTGATTTCTGTGACGGAGAACGATCTTGAGCGTTATCTCGGAAAAGAAAAGATCACCTATGAGGCTGCGAATGAGACCGATGAGGTCGGAATCGTGCGCGGTCTTGCGTGGACGAGTGTCGGAGGTGATACGCTTCAGATCGAGGTCAATGTGATGCCGGGCAAGGGAGAACTCAAACTTACCGGACAGCTCGGAGATGTGATGAAGGAGTCCGCACAGACGGCGTTGACGTTTGTACGCTCAATCTGCCCGAAATATGGAGTTGCAGACGATTACTTTGCAAAGCATGACATGCACATCCACATCCCGGAGGGCGCTGTGCCGAAGGATGGTCCGTCTGCGGGCATCACGATGGCAACCGCAATGCTCTCCGCTGTGACGGACCGCAAGGTCAAGGCAAGTGTCGCAATGACCGGAGAGATTACCCTGCGCGGACGCGTTCTGCCGATTGGCGGTCTCAAGGAGAAGATCCTTGCAGCAAAGATGGCACATATGAAAACCGTGCTTGTGCCGGATAAGAACCGTCCGGATATTGCAGAGCTTTCCGAAGAGATCACCGACGGATTGAAGATTGTGTTTGTGAAGACGATGGAAGATGTCGTGAAAGAGGCGTTTGCAGAACCGCAGGAGGAAAAAGCAGAATGATTATCAAAAAAGCAGAACTTGAGACCGTTTGCGGAATCACAAGCAAACTTCCGGAGAATGAGAACCCGGAGTTCGCGTTTGCCGGAAAGTCAAACGTCGGAAAGTCATCCCTGATCAATGCGCTGATGAATCGAAAGTCTCTTGCGAGAACGTCGTCCCAGCCGGGAAAGACGCAGACGATCAACTTTTATAACATCAATGACGCCCTCTACTATGTCGATCTTCCGGGATATGGATACGCAAAGGTATCTGTGGAAGTCAAGGCAAAGTGGGGAAAGATGATTGAGCGTTACCTTCAGAAATCCCCGATGCTTCGTTGCGTCTTCCTTCTGATTGATATTCGCCACGAGCCGTCCGAGAACGATAAGCTGATGTATGACTGGGTGGTCTCCAATGGCTACCATCCGGTCATCATCGCGACGAAGCTCGATAAGCTCAAGCGCAGTCAGATCCAGAAGCATGTGAAGATGGTCAGAGAGGGACTTGGAATTCCGAAAGAGGGAATCGTGATTCCGTTCTCCGCTGAGACAAAGCAGGGCAGAGATGAGATCTGGGCTTTGATTGAGTCGATGATGAATCCGCAGGTGGAATCAGAAGCCACGGAGAATATTGAGAGTGCTGATGCCGAAGGAAAGACTGAGGGCGAAGGCAAAGCTGAGTAAACATCGTTACTGCTGATCATATTTTCAAAAATGTTCACAAAACTTTACCGGAATTTCACTTGTTCCCCCTTCTCTCCTGTGCTATGCTGAGAGCGGGCAGAGATTTTTCCTGTAAAGGTGAGAGATCGTTTGACTTCTGCGAGAATTGAGTCACTTGAGTGAAATGAAACTGGCAGGAAAAGAATAGTTGCTCAAAATGAGTTAGTTCGTTGCGTCTGGAAATTCTTAGAGAGACAGGAGAGAAAAAGAATGGCAGAAACGTATGTTACTTTTAAGATTGGCAAAAAGAAGAACATTGCTCTGATTGCTCACGACAATGAGAAATCGAAGCTGATTGACTGGTGCCGGGAGCATCAGGATGTGCTTGCGAAGCATAACCTGTGTGGAACCGGAACGACAGCGCGGATGATCACGGAGCATACCGGGCTTACGGTAAAGGGATATAACAGTGGTCCTCTCGGTGGAGACCAGCAGATTGGTGCGAAGATTGTGGAAGGACGAATTGATTTTGTAGTCTTCTTTTCTGACCCTCTGACGGCTCAGCCACACGATCCGGATGTGAAGGCACTGATGCGAATTGCACAGGTGTACGACATTCCGATGGCGATCAATAAGGCGACCGCAGATTTTCTGATCACCTCTTCCTTTATGGACAGCGAGTACAAGCATGAGGTTATCAACTTCAAGCGCCAGATCATTGAGCGCGCGGAGAGTCTGTAACTCAGAATGGTTGTTCCCATCTGAGCGATATGCTCCGCAAGCGTCGACTTAAAAAATTTAAATTAAAATTTTATTATCGAAGTATCAAAATAATAGAGACAAAAATAGAGACAAAATACGAAAGAAGAGAAGCATTCTGTGAAATCAAATCATTTACGATGATTTTACAGGATGCTTCTTTTTGATTTTACAAAGTCTCCCTAAAATAATATTGTATACAAAATGAAAGAAAAAAATGGAAGAACGAAATAAAGGAGACGAAAAAAATCAAATGGCAAATGTATCGTTGGTGAATGTGGAAAAGACGTATTCCAACGGATTTCGGGCGGTGAAGAGGTTCAACCTGGAGATCCGGGATGGGGAGTTTATCATTTTTGTCGGACCTTCTGGATGCGGAAAATCCACAACCATGCGTATGATTGCAGGGCTTGAGGAGATTAGTTCCGGGGAGCTCTGGATCGATGGACAGCTTGCAAACTTTTTGGAGCCGGGACAGCGTCAGCTCTCAATGGTTTTTCAAAATTATGCACTTTATCCTTATATGAGTGTTTACGAAAATATGGCATTTGGACTTCGGGTTCACAAGGTGGATCGATCGGAGATTGACCGAAAAGTCAGAGAGACCGCGAGACTGCTTCAGATCGATCATCTGCTTGACCGCAGACCGTCCGCACTCTCCGGAGGACAGAAGCAGAGAGTCGCAATCGGAAGTGTGCTTGTGCGGGAACCGAAACTTCTTCTGATGGATGAGCCTCTCTCAAACCTCGACGCAAAACTCAGAAGCCAGATGAGAGTGGAGCTTGCAAAAATTCATGAGAGATTTTCTTCCACGATCGTCTATGTCACGCATGATCAGGTGGAGGCAATGACACTCGCAGACCGAATTGTTGTGATGAGAGAGGGAGAAATTCAGCAGATTGCATCCCCGAATGAGATTTATAACAATCCGATCAACCAGTTTGTCGCAGGATTTATTGGTTCTCCATCGATGAATTTTCTTCCGGTTCGTTCTGGTGTGGAGAATGGAAATTACTTTTTGCAGGCAGGTAAAAGCCGTCTTTTGATCTCGGACTTACTAGCAAAGCGGATCAAAGACCAGAGCGGTCTTGGAAAAGAATTGGTTCTCGGAATTCGACCGGAGGATCTGCATCTCCAAAAGGAGGAGAAAACGAGTGCGGATCGGATAGAAAAAGAGAAGCTCGGCAGAGGTCAAAACAGAGGAACGCTTCAGATGAAGGTCATGGTCAGAGAAGGACTTGGGGCGGAGGTTCTGCTTCACGGCGAGATTGAGGGCGAAAATGCCTGTGTCAAGTTGGATCCATCGTGTGAGACGAGACCGGGCGAAATGATTTCTCTCTATCCGGATATGACAAAAATCAAACTCTTTGACGCACAGACGGGAGATAACCTTCTGTATATGAATTTGAAGAATGAAAAGCGCTAGAAGAACCGGAAAAACTGAAAATGCCAGAAGCGTTTAGAAAAATCAGAAATGTTAGAAAATCTTAAAAGAGCTTAGAAGAGCTAGAAACTGGCAACGAAAGCCGGATGCAAATTAAATAGAGATTTGATGGGAAGGAAGAAAAAAGAAAAAAATGAGTACGAAGAAAGAAAAGAGGAATCTCGGGGCATACGGGTACCTGATTCCGTCTCTGCTGATTTTTGGAGTATTTCTGTTTTATCCGTTTTTTAAAACGATTTATTTAAGTATGTATAAGACAAATAAGATGGGAGAGGCAAAGATCTTTGTCGGATCAGGAAACTATGTAGATCTTCTGACCTCACCATCCTTTTACAATAGTCTGATGGTGACAGCGATTTTCGTATTGATTGTTGTGATTGGGGGAATGGCACTCGGACTTCTCGGTGCGGTTCTCTGCAATCAGGCATTTCCGGGAATCCGGATCTTCAGCACAGCCTATGCACTTCCGATGGCGATTGCATCAAGCTCGGCGGCAATGATTTTTAAGATTATGCTTCACCCCTCAATCGGAATTGTAAATAAAATTTTGGGACTCAATATCAACTGGATCAATGACCAGAGATATGCGCTGGTGTGCGTGGCAGTTTTGACGGCATGGCTCAACAGCGGAATCAATTTCCTGTATTTTTCCGCGGGACTCAGCAACATCGATGAGAGTATTTACGAGAGAGCTTCTGTGGATGGGGCAAATGCAGTGCAGAAATTTTTCCGTCTGACACTTCCGGGACTCAGCCCAATCATGTTCTACACACTCGTGGTCAATATCATTCAGGCATTTCAGTCCTTTGGTCAGGTAAAAGTGCTGACTCAGGGAGGTCCGGGAGAGTCGACAAATCTGATTGTATACTCGATTTACCGGGATGCATTTTTTAACTATCGCTTCGGAAGCGCAGCGGCGCAGTCGGTGATTCTGTTTCTGATTATTATGGTACTGACGCTGTTGATGTTCCGGGCAGAGAAGAAAGGAGTTTCATACTGATGAGCAGACAGGAAGTAGCTGTTATGAGAGACGCGCTGGACGCCGGACAAATCCGAGCGCTTCAGATGGAGGCAAATAGGCGTGCTCTGGCAAAGAAAAATCTGAGAAAAGGAATTTTGATTGGACTTAACACAATCGTTGCATTTGTGATTCTGCTTCCTCTGCTGTATGCATTCAGCGTTGCATTTATGCCGTCGAGTGAGCTTTTCACGACGGAGATGAATCTGATTCCGAAACAGCCGACACTCGAAAACTTTCGTCAGGCACTGGTGAAAGTTCCGCTGGTTCGCTTTGTGATCAACTCGTTTGTTGTGGCAGGATGCATTACGATCGGACAGATCATTTCCTGTTCTTTATCCGCATTCTCGTTCTCCTTCCTGAAGTTTAAGGGAAAACAGGTGCTGTTCATGATTGTGATGGCGACGATGATGATCCCGGGAGAGGCGACGATCATTTCCAATTATCTGACGGTCAGCAAACTCGGATGGCTCGATTCCTATCCAGTGCTGATTGTGCCGTATCTGACTTCGGCGATGGGAATCTTTCTGTTCCGTCAGTTTTATATGAGTTTTCCGATCTCCCTCTATGAATCGGCGAAAATGGATGGTTGCTCAAATCTGAGATTTATTTTTCAGATTTTGATTCCACTTACGAAGTCCGCAATCGGGGCAATGGCAGTTTATACCTTTATCAATGCATGGAACATGTATATGTGGCCACTTCTCGTGACGGGTTCCTCGACTTACCGCACGGTGCAGATCGGAATCGGTATGCTTGATAGTGTGGATTCCCAGTCGATCACGTTGATGATTGCGGGAGTGGTGATGATTATTGTCCCGTCGATCTCGATTTTCATCATCGGTCAGAAACAGTTGATTCGCGGAATGTTCTCCGGCGCAGTCAAGGGCTAAGAGAAGTTCAGGCTTTTGTGGGGGAAAGCCTGTTGAAAATAGAAGATAGAAAAAACAGAAGCGAAGAAGAAAGAAGCACAAGAAAGAAGCATAAGAAAAAAGCAGAAGAAAGAAATGGAAGATGAAAATTCCGTGAACCGATAAATGCGTTCAGGGAGAGCATGGAGGAAAAAATGAAGTTAAAGAAGACAAAGAGAGCGATGAGTATGGCGATGGCAGTGATGATGGCAGTCAGTGCAGCTGCATGTGGAAAGAGTGAGACTTCCTCAAATTCAGCAGATTCGGCATCTTCAAGTGCACAGACCGAGAGCAAAGATAACTCTTCCAGTGCAGAGACACAGGCAAAGACAGATCCAAGTGGGGCTTCCGGAGAGGGTCAGACGATCACATTCTGGCATTCAATGGGCGGTGTCAACGGAGAGGCGATTGACTATCTCGTCAAGAAATTTAATGAGGAAAATACGAAGAATATCAAGGTGGATGCTCAGTATCAGGGAAGCTATGACGACGCGATCAATAAGCTCAAGAGTGCGCAGATCGGAAATATGGGAGCCGATCTCGTGCAGATCTATGACATCGGTACCCGTTTCATGATTGATTCCGGTTGGGTCATCCCGATGCAGGATCTGATTGATGCAGATGGATGGGATAATTCTCAGATTGAGCCGAATATTGCGGCATATTATACGGTAGATAACAAGCTGTATTCGATGCCGTTTAACTCCTCAACTCCGATTTTGTATTACAACAAGGACATGTTTGAGAAGGCCGGGATCACGGAGGTTCCGGACAGTCTGCCGGGAATTGAGGCAGTCAGTGAGGATCTGATCACAAAGGGTGGTGCCGGAGAAGCGATTTCTCTTGGAATTTATGGCTGGTTCTTTGAACAGTTCACGGCAAAACAGGGCAAAAACTATGTGGACAACGGAAATGGGCGTGAGGGTGTCGCAACGGCAGTGGAGTTTGATTCAAACGGTGCAGGTCTCAACACACTGACGGCATGGAAGTCTCTCGCAGACAAGGGGTATGCGCCGAATGTCGGTCGCGGAGGTGATGCTGGTCTTGCTGATTTCAGCTCTGGAAAGTCTGCAATGACGCTTGGCTCTACGGCATCCTTAAAACAGGTGCTCAACGATGTCAATGGAAAATTCGAGGTCGGAACGGCATATTTCCCGAAGGTATCTGATGACGATCAGGGCGGTGTATCGATCGGAGGAGCTTCGCTGTGGGCACTGAACAATGAGGATGAGGCAAAGCAGATGGCAGTCTGGGAGTTTGTAAAGTTCCTCGTATCCCCGGAGAGTCAGGCATACTGGAATGCTCAGACCGGATACTTCCCGGTAACCGTGACTGCACATGATGAGCCGGTATTTAAGGAGAATCTGGAGAAATATCCGCAGTTTGAGACCGCAATTGATCAGCTTCATGATTCGACTCCGGAGTCCGCAGGTGCTCTTCTCAGTGTCTTCCCGGAGGCGCGCACGATCGTGGAGACTGAGATCGAAAATATGATCAATAAGAACGAAAAACCAGAGGATGCCTTAAAGACGATTGCCGATCAGATCAACAAGTCAATTGAGGATTACAATCTTTTGAATGAATAAAATTCCATAAGGTTAAGGTAATGACAGAGAAGCATTCTGTGAAATCAAAGCATTTACGATGATTTTACAGGATGCTTCTTTTTGATTTTACAAAGAATTTGTAGAATAAAAGAGAAAAAAGAACAAAGAAAAAAGAACAAAGAAAAAAGAAATGTTGAAAACAAGGGGAGGAATGATAAATGATTCGACTGGTAGCATCAGATATGGATGGAACTTTATTGGGGCAAGATGGAAGAATCTCAGATCGGACGGCGCAGACGATCCGCCAGATGAGAGCTTCCGGCTGTGAGTTTGTTGTCTGCACCGGGCGCGGCTATGAGGATGCCAGGAGACCACTTGAAGAACAGGCGATTGACTGCGATGTGATCTGCATGAATGGGGCAAAGGTCTGCGACCGGACGGGAAATGCGATTTTCAAACAGGAACTTTCCTATGAGCAGGTCAGAGCGGTTCTCACGTGCAGAGAGCCGGGAATGTTGTTTGATTTCATGACGAATGAGGGCAGTGTGACGATCAGCACGAGAGAAGAATTTCGCAGGGGATTTGAAGAGGGAATCCTTCTTCCGATGGCGGGGGGAATCTCGTTTGAGATCATTGAGAGCAAGTTTCGGTTTATCTCGGAGAGCGAACTGTTTGCAGGCGATCTCGAGATTTTCAAGATGTCTGTGATGAGCCGGGAGGAAGATGCGCTGATGCGCGTGAGAGAGAAGCTGTTAAAAGATCCCTCGTTTGCAGTTGTCTCCTCGGATGAGACGAATTTGGAGATCACAAACTCGTCAGCCCAGAAGGGAATTGCGCTCTTGAAATATGCCCAGAGTCACGGAATTCAGCTGAGAGAGATTCTTGCGGTCGGGGACAGTGAGAATGACAGATCAATGCTGGAACTTCCGCTTGGATACACACTTGCGATGGCAAATGGAATGGAGCTCGCAAAAAAGACTGCGCGCTGTCAGACCCGATCGAATGCAGAGGACGGAGTTGCATATGCGATTGAGACGCTTGTTCTGCCATCGTGATCCATTCTGTATTATTCTGTATGGTCTTAATTGTAAATTGTCTTATAAGTTCTTTTTAATTTTATTCCATTCTTATTCTCTTATTCCACCAGAAAGTTTAAATAAATTGATTGTCAACCAAATAAAGATAATTGGTTGACAATGTAAAAATTCTATGATATGCTCCTACAAGTCCATCCTTGTAATACCACCCGGGATCTGGGACAGCGAGTGCTGTTTTAGAAGGTAGGAAAAGGACGGAAGAATATGCGCATGTACAGGAAAAGAAAAGGGGGAGATTTCAGATTTTGGGAACGCCCCGGAAATTTTAGGAGGAAAAAATTTTGAAATGTATGAAAACAAAAGATCTTGTGCTTTGCGCAATGTTTGTTGCGTTGATCGCAGTGGGAGCATTTATCAAGGTTCCGGTTCCGGTAGTTCCGTTTACCCTTCAGTTTTTGTTTACGATGCTGGCGGGACTACTTCTTGGTCCTGTAAATGGGGCGCTGGCAGTCGTCGTTTATATTGTGTTGGGGCTGGCGGGACTTCCGATCTTTACACAGGGCGGTGGACCGGGTTATATTTTTCAGCCGAGTTTTGGCTACATCATTGGATTTGCAGTGGCGACTTATGTGACTGGACGAATTGCAAATGAGAAGAGCCGTCCGGATTACAGATGTCTTCTGGTGGCAAATTTTATCGGACTCTTTATTGTGTACGCATTTGGCATGGTCTACTATTATGTGATCAGTAATTTCGTTTTAAATACACCAATCGGACTCTGGCCACTGTTTTTATACTGCTTTTTACTGGCAGTACCGGGAGACATTGTGCTGTGTATTCTGGCAGCGACACTCGGAAAAAGAATGATCCCGATGATCAGGGAAGGGAGACTTGGATAGAAAATGAGCAGAAATATTTTTGTTACAGGTACAGGAACGGATGTTGGAAAGACGTATGTGACGGGACTGATCGTAAAAAAACTGAGGAAAAGCGGTGTGGATGCAGGCTACTATAAATCTGCTATGAGCGGGAATGAAAGACGACCGGACGGCAGTCTGATCCCTGGGGATGCGTTGCAGGTAAAAAAGATGTCCGGAATCCGCCAGCCGTTGGAAGAAATGTGTCCGTATGTCTATGAGACAGCCGTCTCACCGCACTTGGCATCCCGGCTGGAGGGAAATCCGGTGCAGATGGAAGCTGTGCTGAAGGGATTTTATAAAGTTTGTGAGGAGTACGAGTATGTGACGATGGAGGGGAGTGGAGGAATTCTCTGTCCGCTTTGCTTCGATGAGGCAGATCTTCGCCTGCCGGAGGTGGTCAAAGCCTGTGGGCTTGGCTGTCTTATGATTGCGGATGCCGGACTTGGAACGATCAACGATGTGGCACTGACTGCGTATTACCTCAAAGCGCAGGGGATCCCGTTAAAGGGGATTATTTTAAACCATTACAGACAGGGCGATATGCTCCATGAAGATAACCGGAAAATGTGCGAATATTATACAGGAGTTCCGGTCGTTGCGTGTGTGGCGGACGGTGACACGGAGCTTTCGATAAATATAGAAGATTTGAAGGCCTTATATGAATAATAGCTAATAGGCAACAGGCGGAAAAATAATGGCGAAGATACGGAACTTTTACAGCAAAGGAGAAGAAAACGATGATCTGGTATCCATATCAACAATTAAAAACGATGAAGGCACCATATGGGATCGTGGATGCAAACGGGGTATATCTCTATACGAAAGACCAGAAGATGATTGATTCCGTCTCATCCTGGTGGAGTGTGATCCACGGGTATAAGCACCCGGTTATCAATCAGGCGATTATTTCGCAGGTGGAAAAGTTTTCTCATGTCATGTTAGGTGGGCTGACACATGAACCGGCAAGGAAGCTGTCGGAGAAGCTCTCATCCTGGCTGCCGGGGGATCTGGATTATTGCTTCTTTTCAGATTCCGGCAGTGTGGCGGTTGAGGTGGCTTTAAAAATGGCGTTGCAGTATTACATGAACCGGGGAGACGAAAAGCGGACAATGGTCCTGGCCTTAGAACATGCTTATCATGGTGACACATTTAAGACAATGGAAGCGGGAGATGATGAAGATTATCATTTTGTGCTAAAGGCTTATGGGGCAAGTCCGTATGTGGTTCATATTCCAACGGAGATCACAGCTCTTGAAGAAGCCTTTGAAAAATATCATGACAGGCTGAACTGTGTGCTCGTGGAACCGCTTCTTCAGGGTGCCGGCGGTATGCGGATGTATGATGTTTCGTTCTTAAAGAAGGCGAGAGAGCTCTGCGACAAGTATGGTGTCCTTCTGATCTTTGATGAGGTGGCGACGGGATTTGGTCGGACAGGCAACCGTTTTGTGGCGGACTTGGTTCTTCCGGATATTCTGGTTCTTGGCAAAGCGCTGACAGGTGGATACATCGGTCATGCGGTTACCGTAGCAAACCGAAAAGTATTTGAAGGCTTTTACGATGATGTCCCGGAACATGCTCTGATGCATGGCCCGACGTTTATGGGAAATGCGCTTGCATGCAGTGCGGCACTTGCATCGATTGAATTGTTTGAAACGCAGAATTATATGGAAAAGATCCGAAAGATTGAGCTGGTCACCCGTCGCGAGATCGAAGGCTTCACAGACCCGAGAATCCGTGAAGTCCGGATCATGGGAGGTTGCGTCTGCATCGAGGTCTATGATCCGGAGGTGCTGAAAGGGTATCAGGAATATGCCTATAAGAGAGGCGTATTCAGCCGTCCGTTTTTGAATTATCTTTATGCGATGGTGCCGTATGTGATCAGGGAGGAGGAACTGGTGCAGGTACTTCAGTGCATGAAGGACTGGTTTGCAAAATAAAAATAGAAAAAGATAGCGCATCTGATTGATCGTAATGGATCAGTCAGGTGCGTTTTTCATTGCCAAATCCCTTAAAGAAACAAAGAGAAAAATTTTTAAAAGAAAAATTTTAAGTCGGGGTAGTTCACGAGAAAAAACTCTCAATTCTGACACATTCTAAACACAAAATGAACACAAACATCATTTATGATTACTTTAATATCAGAGAGGAGTTTGAAAAGCATTATGGGAAAAAGGGGAAAGATCGCGGTAGCGATGGCGATTGTGACAGCGACATCGAGCGTTTTGCCGATGGTTGCTCAGGCAGCAGACAATAACATGGACTACCGCAGAAAGGTAGTCGGCATTGCAGGAATTATGAGTGTGAGCAGTGATCTCACCACATCGGTGACGAGAGGAGAATTTGCTCAGATGCTTGTGAAGGCATCGACGTATCGGGATTATCTGACGTCCACGAGCAATGTTTCCGTGTATTCCGATGTGCCTGCGACCCATACCTATGCCTCGAGCATTCGGATGGCAGCAGAAAAACAGTGGATGGTCGGCTATCTTGGAGGACAGTTTAAGCCGGATCAGGCGATTACCCTTCAGGAAGCGGTCAGAGGACTTTTAGCGCTTCTCGGATATACGAATGAGGATTTTGCGACGAACACCGTCGGAGCGCGGATGGCGATGTATTACAGTCTGGAACTCAACGATGAGGTTGACAGACAGCAGACGGAGATCCTGAATCGTCAGGACTGCATCAATCTGTTTTATAACCTCTTAAAGACCGACAGCAAGACGACCGGAAAGGCGTATGCGACTGTACTTGGCTGTGAGTTGAACTCGGACGGAGAAGTCAACCCGATGGGACTTGCCGACACTGATTTAAAGGGACCGAAGCTGATTCCGAAGGGCAGTGTGCTTGGCAACTACATTCCGTTTAATGTTCAGCAGGCGAGCATTTTCATCGACGGCGAGGCATCGAGCTATGAGATCCTCAAACAGCACATTTCCAACGACTATGTGGTCGTCTACTACAACACGACAGCGAAGACGATCTGGGCGTATGTTGCAGACTCTGTGGATGAGATTCAGAGTGGACGCTGTGCAATCCGCGGTACCGTAGAAAATATCTATTACAGTTCGAGCGATGTGATGACGCCGACGTCGATCACGCTCGACGGGGATGACAATGAGTATAAACTGACGAATTCTCAGATGCAGTTTGCATTTTCGATCTATGGGTCGCTGCGTGTGGGCGATACTGTGACGCTGATCTGTGAGAAGACGGTGAACTCAAACGGAGATGCGACGTATACGATTGTTGATTATGTAGAAGACTGACAGGAGAGATAGAGATGTTGAAAAAGCTGACAGACAAACTGAAAAAGAAGAGTCCGGACGCAGAGAAAAAGAGAATTCCAAAGAAATCCGGAAAGAAGAAATGGATTTTCGCAGGAATCATGGTGATCGCTGTCGCAGGTGGAGCGTTCTTTGTACAGAATCAGAAGAAAAATGCGAAGCTGGCAAATGCACAGGCAGGAAAGCAGAACACCGCAGAAGTCACAAAAGGAGATCTGATTTCTTCGCTTTCCTCCTCCGGAACGATCTCCGCAAAGGATACCTATGAGATCACCTCCCTTGTCGAGGGCGAGGTTGTTGAGGCGAATTTTGAGGAGGGAGATCAGGTGGAGAAGGGACAGGTGCTCTACCGCATTGATTCCTCTTCTGTGAATTCCCAGTTGAATTCTTCTCAGAATTCGCTTGAGCGTGCAAATAAAAAGTATCAGGAGGCACTTGACGATTACAATGAGGCGGTCAGCGATTACAGTGGGGACACCTACAAGTCGACGCGCACCGGATTTATCAAGACTCTGAATATAGAAGCCGGAGACAAGGTCTCAAACAACACGGTTCTTGCGTCGATCTACAACGATCAGACGATGAAGATCAAGGTTCCGTTCCTCTCAACGGAAGCAGTCTCAATCGCGGAGGGTGCTCAGGCGGTTGTGACATTGACGGATACCGGAGAGCAGATCACCGGAACAGTGACCGCGGTCAGCAACATGGATGAGGTGCTTGACGGCGGACGCATGGTGCGCTATGTGACTGTGGAAGTCGCTAATCCGGGTGGACTCAGCTCCCAGTATACGGCGACGGTCTCAGTCGGAGATTTCCTTGGAAGTGGGGAGGCGACATTTACGGCTGTGACCGACACGACGATGTCGGCAAGTCTTTCCGGTGTCAATGGAAGTATCGAGGTCGAGAGCATGCTCGTCCATGAGGGCGACTATGTGACCGTCGGAACTCCGATTTTCAAGATCAAGAGCAAGGATGTGCAGGACATCCTGCAGAGTTTTGAGGACTCTGTGGATTCCGCAAAAGCTCAGGTCGAGCAGGCACAGTCAAGTCTTGACAGTACACAGGACAACATCGACAACTACACGATCACAGCGCCGATCTCCGGACAGATCATTACAAAGAGCGTCAAGGTCGGAGATAAGATCAGCCGAAATTCCGGAAGCTCGGATACGACACTTGCGACGATCTACGATATGTCGGAGCTGACGTTTGAGATGTCGGTCGATGAGATGGATATCTCGAGTGTCGCCGTTGGTCAGTCGGTTTCGGTAACTGCCGATGCGTACAGCGACCGCACATTCAGCGGAACGGTCACAAATGTCAGCCTCAAGGGAAGCCAGTCAAACGGAGTCACGAACTATCCGGTCACGGTAACACTGGATTCCGATGCAAACGGAGTGCTTCTTCCGGGTATGAATGTCGATGGTGTGATCACGGTCGGAGAGTCGAAGGACACACTGATGGTTCCGTCCGGAGCACTGATGCGTGGAAATCGCGTCTATATTAAGGATGATTCCGCAGACGCATCCGAGGGTCCGCAGATGGGTAACGTGCCTGCCGGATTTAAGGCAGTTGAGGTCGAGATCGGACTCAGCAACGATGATTTTGTTGAGATCAAGAGCGGTGTCTCCGAGGGTGATACGGTTTACGTCGAGGAGTCGTCTGGAAAGAGTACCGACATGTTCCAGATGGGCGGTCCTGGAGGCGGAATGGGAGGCCCGGGCGGAGCTCCTGGCGGTAACGGCGATGGCGGAGGTCAGCGCGGTGGCGGTGGAATGCCGTAAGTGAAATGTCAAGCATAGATAAAAAAGAGGGAGGAAGGCGAGAACGATGGGAGAGCCACTAATTGAGTTAAAAGACATCTACAAGATCTATCAGATGGGATCTGAGGAGGTGCGGGCAAATGACGGGATCTCTCTGACGATCAACCGGGGCGAGTTTGTCGCGATTGTCGGAAAGTCCGGAAGTGGAAAGTCGACGCTGATGAACATCATCGGAGCGCTCGATGTACCGACTTCGGGAAGTTACCGGCTTGGCGGGGAGGATGTCGCACAGATGAGCGATGATCAGCTCGCGGACATCCGAAACCGAATGATCGGATTTATTTTTCAGCAGTACAACCTGCTCCCGAAATCCAATCTTCTCGAAAATGTGGAACTTCCTCTGCTTTACGCGAAGGTGCCGAAGGAGGAGCGAAAGGAGAGGGCGATGCGCCAGCTTGAGCGAGTTGGACTTGCGGAAAAGTGGCGTAACCTTCCCAAACAGCTCTCCGGAGGTCAGCAACAGAGAGTTTCGATTGCGAGAGCGCTTGCGGGCGACCCGTCGCTGATTCTTGCGGATGAGCCGACCGGAGCACTCGACTCAAGAACGAGCCGGGAAGTGCTCAACTTCCTCAAAGAGCTTCACAGTGAGGGCAACACGATTGTAATGATTACCCATGATAATTCCATCGCAGTTGAGGCGAAGCGCGTGGTGCGGATTATGGATGGAAAAATTAATTTTGACGGAGACGTGGAAGACTATGCAGCAATCATTTAAGCTGGCGATTAAGAGTATCTGGGGCAACAAAATGCGTTCGTTTCTGACGATGCTTGGAATCATCATCGGTGTGTCTGCCGTGATCATTCTCGTCAGCGTCGTCAGCGGATATCTCTCTTACATGACGGAGAGCTTTGCAAGCCTCGGTGTCGATCAGATTACACTCAATATCATCAATCTGCCGTCGCGAAATGTCAGCGTGGATGAGATGTATGAGTTTTATGATAAAAATACAGATTTGTTTGGAAGCATGACGCCGACGATCTCGATTCGCGGTGTCGCAAAGAATGGAAATGATTCGCTTGACTCGACGAGTATCACAGGTGTCAGCGAGGATTATCAGGAAATCAAGGACTGGGAGCTTGAGTATGGACGTGGTCTCCAGTATATTGATATGTCGGCGCGCCATAAGGTCTGTGTGATCGGAACCTATGTGGCAAACGAGCTCTATGGAGGTGCGGAGAAAGCCTGTGGGGAGACGATCAAGATCAACGGAACGGCATTTACGATTGTCGGTGTCATCGAACAGCAGAATAAGGAAGAACTGAGTGAGGGCGGAACGGATGATTTTGTCTGGATTCCGTACACCTGTGCGACGAAGCTGGCGAGAAATGCCTATGTCAACAACTATATCATCACGGTGAATGATCTCGACAAGGTATCTGAGTGCAAGACCGCACTCAAAAATTTCCTCTATGAGAAGATGAAGAATGAGGATCTGTATACAGTCGAGGCGACGAGTGACATGCTCGATGAGATCAACTCGCTTGTGACGACGGCTTCTGTCGGTCTTGGTGGAATTGCAGGAATCTCCCTTCTCGTGGCAGGTGTCGGTGTCATGAACATCATGCTCGTGTCCGTCACTGAGAGAACGCGTGAGATTGGTATCCGAAAGGCGCTCGGTGCGCGAAGAAGCGTGATTTTGCAACAGTTTGTGATTGAGGCAGCGGTGACAAGCTCGATCGGAGGTGTGATCGGAATTGCGATCGGTTGTGGAGTGATCTTCCTGATTAACAGGTTTAACACGACATTCCAGTCGACCCCGACGTTCTCCGCGATTGCGGTATCGTTTGCGGTTTCCGTCGGAATCGGCTTGCTGTTTGGATATATGCCGGCGAGCCGTGCATCAAAGCTCAACCCGATCGATGCACTCCGAAGTGAGTAAGGCTTAGTTCTTCAAATCAAGATTTTCCAGATCGTGAAGCAGGATTGTGACGGCGAGAAGGTCGGCACAGCCCCCGGGACTTAAATGGAGGCGGATGAACTCTTCGTTGAGACGCGTAAGTTCCAAGAGTCCCTGCTTCGTAAAGGCCCCGCCGAGATCAAGGATACGTTTTGCACACTCCTTCTCGTAGACGAGCATTTCGGGGCTCGTTCGGATCAGGACATTCGTGTCGTCGACGCTTGCCATCAGCGAGAGGAGGGTGTTCAGGCGGGAGGCATTCCAATGTGGGTTGAAATCTGGGGTTGAGAGAGTGCCGGTCTGACCATTCAGGTAGACTTCCGTAAAGGCTTTTTTTGCCTGCTCTGCAAGCCCTGGATCGGAGAAACGGCGCAGAGATGGGAGAGCGATCTTGCGGATCGCGGGAAAGCCCTCCGCGACCTCCCCGCGGATTCCCTTTATACCGAAACGGACATAGAGAATTTCCCCGTGTGTGCGGGGATTTTTTTTGTCCATTTTTTGAAAATCCGTCTCGATCAGATCACGACAGAGAAGACCGGAAGTCTCAAGAATTGCTTCAGCGTTAAAGCTGTGTGTCTGCGCAAAGAGAAAGCCGGCGATTGCAGAGACGATTCCCATCGAGAAAATCATGCCCTTGTGTGTGTTGATCCCGTTTGTCGCGTCAAACATCGCCTTCTCCGCCTCTACTCCGAGCGGGCGAATCGCAGAGAAAAGATCTCTGCCATCACGATCTTCCTGCCAGAAAAGTCCGATCTCAAACATCTTTGTGATCCACGGGGCAATCGCGTCAGAGCTTGCCGAGAACGTATCAAAATCCATATCGGAGTGTGCTCCGCTGTCGTGGCGGTCGACAAGACCCGGCTTTGGGGTCGCAGAGACCTCCGCCATCAGTGCGCGGTGGCAGAGTTTGGAGAAGGTTTCGACTAATCTCGTCGTGCTGATTTTTGTCTCGGATTCTCTTGGAAAATCTGTTTCCGGGGCTTGATCTGGTCTGGTTTTCTGGTACATAGACACCTCATTTCTGGCGAAAAACGCCGATGATAATAAATCATACGAAATTTTTTATTTATATACAGATACAGTAACATCAATTATCACAAGCAAGGAGAAAAATCCAAGAACAAAAGGGGACACCAGAGAACAGCGCAGTCTGCATACTGTTTTCTGATGTCCCCGTATTTGCGGTGTGATTTTCTTTTTTTAACATTTTTGTATGTGATTCTTTTTTATTTGCTTGCATGCTTAACAATTGACTTTTTCTGCGACGAATGGATTAACAGCTCGTAAACGGTTTTAAAATCTCACTGACCCTTGCAGTGAGTTCCTCAACGGTGTGTTTACGGCTGCGGCTGCATGCGTGTGCCGGTTCGTCACAGATCAAACATCTGCGAGCGGGCTGACCGAGTTCCTCGCGGGAGATCTTGGTGCCGTTCACATTTAACACATCAATATCAAAAAGTCGCCCGAGGGCGTCCTGATCTTCCAAAGCAGTCATCAGTTCTTTCACATATTCCGGAGAAGCGTCGACGCTGTAAAATGCTTCATATCCGGTCTTCTCTTTTTCAGTACGGAAATTGCTGATTAGAATAAGATGCTCTTGAAGCGTCTCCTCAATTCTTCGGCATCCTTCTGCGAAGGCTTCCGGTACACCGGGAAGAAGTTTAACAGGACCAGGAATATTGAGTGTCAGACAGATCAAAGGTTTCCGGTACTGCTGAAGAAGCTGTTTCTGCAAAACGCTACGCATCTCTCTCGCATTGAGCATTTCTAAAAGTGCAACTGAGTTGTCGTTGTTCATCGTGAGAGGTTCCTCCATGATTCGAGAATAATCCGATTGATTTCTGGTTTTGTCATGTTTTATCCATTACAGAAACGGAGGATTCTCGCTTATTGCTCCAAATTCCAATAAAACTCTGCTTACGAATGAAAAAGGTTGATTATCACGATCGGTTGGCAGTAAATTGGATTGGAAAATTCATTCGCCAGGAAAGAGAGTTTTATTGTGAATTTAGAGTACAGGTAAGTGCTTTACGAGTTCAAGTATAGTAGAAAATCACGAAAAATGCAAATACTTAATCTGTTATGAACCCTATAAAGATTTTCCTATTTTCTCATTTTTCACTTTATTACTTTAAAATCACATAAATTTAAAGTAATAAAATTGACGCTGTGAAAAAAGTGTAGTATGATGAAAAAAGTTCATGAGGGACGAGACGGAACATTAAGACATCCATGAAACTATCTGAGAGAAAAGAGAGGGAGAGAATTATGAAAAAAACAATGAGAATCTTATCTGCGACAATGGCAGGAATCATGGCACTTTCCATGACAGCATGCGGTGGAAGCGGTGCATCTGCAACGACAGCAGAGACGGCAAAAACGGACAGCAGTGTGGCAGACTCTTCAGCGACCGAGGGAGAGAAGAGTGCGGACGGACAGACGTATCTTGTGGGAATCTGTCAGCTTGTTCAGCACAATGCTCTGGATGCGGTAACTCAGGGATTCAAGGATGCACTGACGGAGGAGCTTGGTGACGCCGTAAAGTTTGATGAGCAGAATGCACAGGGAGACTCTAATACCTGTTCCACGATCATCAACAGTTTCGTCTCCGAGAATGTAGACCTGATTCTTGCGAACGCGACAGCAGCCCTTCAGGCAGCTCAGGCAGGAACGAAGGATATCCCGGTTCTCGGCACTTCTGTGACAGAGTACGGAGTGGCACTCGGAATCGATGATTTCAATGGAACGGTCGGCGGAAATATTTCCGGAACCGCAGACCTGGCACCGCTAAATGAACAGGCAGGAATGATCAAGGAACTCTTCCCGGACAAGAAGACGGTTGGTCTTCTCTACTGTTCCGCAGAGCCGAACTCCCAGTATCAGGTGGATACGGTGAAGGAGGAGCTTGAAAAACTCGGTTACACCTGTGAATATTATGCATTTTCCGATTCCAACGACATTTCCACGATCACGACAAAGGCAGTTTCTGAGAGCGATGTGATTTATGTTCCGACGGATAATACCGCAGCGGCAAATACGGAGATCATCAACAATATCTGTCAGCCGGCAGGCATTCCGGTTGTCGCAGGCGAGGAAGGCATCTGCAAGGGCTGTGGCGTTGCAACATTGTCGATCAGCTACTATGACCTTGGTGTTGCGACCGGAAAGATGGCAGTAAAAGTTCTGACTGGTGAGTCTGATATCTCCGAGATGCCGATTGAGTATGCACCGCAGTTTACGAAGAAGTACAACAAGACGATCTGCGATCAGCTCGGCATCGAAGTTCCGGATGATTATGTTGCAATCGAAGAATAAGATTGAGAAAAGATGGAACAGAGATCTATTCCGGTGACAGAAATGGAACGGAACGAGAAAAAAGCAAAATAGCATAAAAAATCTGACAGAAAAGAAATTTATGCAAAAAATGATCGAATTTGTTCTAAAATTTGATTGAAGGTTCTGTGAAAATATTGTAGAATAGAGAAGAGCAGAAAGACTGTCATCGGCAGTCTTTCTGCGTCTGAGCGGTTACGCTGGAGGAAAAATATGATAAGTTTGATTAATGCCCTACCCGGAGCAGTGGCGCAGGGACTTATCTGGGGAGTCATGGCGATCGGTGTATATCTCACGTTTCGGATTCTGGATATTGCGGATCTGACGGTCGATGGTTCTCTGGGAACGGGCGGTGCGGTCTGCATCATGATGATGCTGACGGGACACAATGTCTGGATATCGATGGCATGTGCATTTCTGGCGGGAATGATGGCCGGATTGGTGACAGGAATTTTTAATACATTTATGGGAATCCCGGCGATCCTGGCGGGAATTCTGACACAGCTTGGTCTGTATTCGATTAATTTAAAAGTGATGGGAAAAGCGAACCAGGCGATCAATGTCGACAAGTATCAGCTTCTTGTCTCCCTGCGTTTTATCCGCGGGGTTGCATTTTATCGCAATACGATTCTGATTGTGGCTGTGGCGATTCTTCTTCTTGTTGTGTTGTTGTACTGGTTCTTCGGAACAGAGCTTGGATGCTCTCTGCGTGCGACCGGATGCAATGAAAAGATGGCACGGGCGCAGGGAATCAACACCGACTTTGCGAGAGTCCTCGGTCTGATGCTCTCGAATGGTCTTGTTGCACTTTCCGGAGCTCTGCTCTCTCAGTATCAGGGATTTGCCGATATCAATATGGGACGAGGCGCAATCGTCATCGGTCTTGCAGCTGTCATCATCGGTGAAGCTGTCTTTGGACGGGTATTTCACAATTTTGGATTCCGTCTTGTGGGCGTCGCACTCGGATCGATCATCTATTATCTGGTGCTTCAGCTCGTAATATGGATGGGTATTGACACGGATCTTCTGAAATTGCTCTCTGCGGTAGTTGTTGCCGTATTCCTTGCAATTCCGACATGGAAGAGCCGTTATTTTTCCAATTTTAGCAAAGGGGGAAGATAAGGCATGCTGGAGATCAGAGAGATTTCAAAGACATTTAACCGTGGAACGGTGAATGAGAAAAAGGCACTTCGCGGCTTGAGTCTGACGCTCAAGGACGGGGATTTTGTGACGGTGATCGGAGGAAACGGAGCCGGAAAATCGACGCTCTTGAATGCGATCGCAGGTGTGTGGCCGATCGATTCCGGAAAGATTCTGATTGATGAGAAGGATGTGACAAAACTTCCGGAGTACAAGAGAGCGAAGTTTCTGGGACGCGTGTTTCAAGATCCGATGAATGGAACCGCAGGAACGATGGGAATCGAGGAAAATCTTGCGCTGGCGCTTCGCAGAGGTGGAAGACGGACTCTCAAGCCCGGGATCAAGAACAGCGAGAGAAGGCTTTATCAGGACCTTCTCAAGCGCTTGGGACTCGGACTTGAGGATCGCATGACCTCGAAGGTCGGACTGCTCTCAGGCGGTCAGAGACAGGCATTGACGCTTCTGATGGCGACGCTTCAGCGCCCGAAACTTCTGCTTCTCGATGAACATACCGCAGCGCTCGACCCGAAGACGGCGAAGAAGGTGCTCGATCTGACTGCAGAGATCGTCGCAGAGCAGAATCTCACGACGCTGATGATCACGCACAACATGAGAGATGCGATTCAGCTCGGCAATCGGCTGATCATGATGCATGAGGGAAATGTCATCTATGATGTCGAGGGCGAAGAGAAGAAGAAATTGACTGTCGATGACCTGCTTCACAAGTTTGAGGAGGCGAGTGGAGAGCAGTTTGCGAATGACCGCATGATGCTTGCAAAATAAAAATTAAATTTCCGGAGTGCAGAAATCGGAAAATTAGATTCAAAAACAGATGATTTCGGGTGCTTTGGATTGGAGGAGGCGTTTTTATGGATAAGAACAAACTGGTGATCACAATTGAACGTCAGTACGGAAGTGGAGGTCGCATTGTCGGCAAACGTCTTGCAGAGGAACTTGGGGTTTCCTACTACGACGATGAGATTTTGAGCATGACGGCGGAGAAGAGTGCTGTCGGCGAACAGTATTTCCGTCTGGCAGATGAGAAGGCGGGCAACAATGTGCTCCGCAAGATTGTCGGTGGAATGGGAAGAAAGCTGGCTCTTGGTCATCCGAAGATTGACGGAGATGTGACTTCACCGGAGAACCTTTTCCGATTCCAGTCTGAAGTTATCCGCGAGCTTGCCGATCACGAGTCCTGCGTGATCATTGGACGGTGTGCAGACTATATTCTCGAGAGTGCAGGCAAGGAAGATCTTGTGAAGATCTTTGTGTATGCAGACACGCCGACCTGTGTGCGCCGGACGATGGAGGTTGATGGAATTCTTGACACGAAGGAAGCACTCGATAAGCTGAACCGGATCACGAAACAGCGCCGGGAATATCACCGCTACTTCACCGGAAGAGAGTGGGAAGATATGACAAACTATGATCTGCCGATTAATGCGAGCAAGCTTGAGCTTGACCAGATCGTGGATCTGATTAAGACGTATTTGAGAATGATCGGATATGAGATCTAAGCGGTTTAACAGGTAAAAAAATCCCCCGCCAGTTTGAGCTGGTGGGGGATCTTTTATATGAGTGCGCCCGGCGGCGCACGTTTCTAACCGGTGCAAGTCCGGAA
>NZ_CFAHBC010000026.1:0-40614 GCF_983179755.1 Brotaphodocola sp.
CCGGGCGGATTCCGGACTTGCACCGGTTAGAAACGTGCGCCGCCGGGCGCACTCAGAAAAAGGAGCATGCCCTATCTGAACCATACAGGTTCGGGCACGCTCCTTTCATTTTTTACTTTCTCAGTGCAACTGCCAGTGCTCTCGATACGGCACTTCCAAGCAGAGTGCAGACAACTGCCTCAATCGCACCCTGAAGACCTACAAACAGAGTAACAAAGATGAACGGATTGCCTGCTCCAAGACCGGATGCAATATTCTGGATGTAGTCGGTATTGTAGAAGAATACAACCAGAGAGCTCATAAAGAGCAGAGTATTGAGAAGCGGGCAGGACAGGCTTGCCACAACAAAGGCACCATTCTTCGATACTTTTTTTACCACCTGGAAGATCAGACCGCAGAGCCAGCCTTCCAGAATACGCGGTACAAGCAGAGTAAATAAAAGTCCAAACGGGTTAATCTGAAGAAGGGCTGCACTGAATGCGGAACCACCGGTCAGTGCCATGATCATGCTCGTCATACCGAAAGCACAACCGCAGACAGCACCGGCGGCCGGTCCGAGAATGATCGCTCCGACTGCAACCGGCACAGTCAGAAATGTAATCGTAAGTCCCGGGGTTCTAAGGTAACCGAGCGGTGAAAATGCCATGACAAAGATGATGGCAACCATCATCGCCAGCTTCACCATAAAGGATGTCCGGGAACGGGATTGTTCAAGAGTAATTGTGTTTTTTGTGACTGCTTTCATTTTGTTCTCCTTTTGCTCTGATAAAACGGCGCACCACAAATCTGCGGGGCGTTCCCCTGCTTTTCAGAATATTTATTTTTTCGGGGATACACATACGAAACAAACGACTCTCAAGAATACAAATTTCATTTTTTTAGAAATTAATGAAAATAAAGATCACACAGTTTCAGACAGAATTCTGCATACAGATACCTGACATACAGAAATCACTTACCTGGATTACACACAGATTTTTCATGAAAACTTTTTCCCTGTTTTGAAACACTCTCGCTCAGATCCATCCGCACATCCTGTTACAGCCTCAAGAGGTCTATACATCCATGCCTGTCTCTGAATCATGATCCAAATCTGAAATTCTCTGATTGATTCATCCAAGTAATACGAATTTAGAAATCGCAGAAGCGATTTCTCATCCCGACTGACCGTGATACGTTTTCCCAAGAATAACGTTCATCCGCAACGGTTTATAACGATCCGCAGTCTTTGCAATTTCTGCAAAGGTCTGCGAAACCGTTACACTTCCCTCTTACTATAACACAAATCTTTAAAACAGCAAGTTTTTCTGGAAGGACAATTTTATAGATACTCGAACATCTCTTTCGCATCCTCCTTGCGAATCGACTCCTGCACGCTCGTCACGCGCACCTTGACCGACTTGTTGCCGAACGCAATCTCAATCACGTCCCCGGCTTTCACCTCTGCGCTGGCTCTTGCAACCTTGTCGTTGAGCATCACACGCCCGCTGTCGCACGCCTCGTTTGCCACGGTTCTTCTCTTGATGATACGGGAAACTTTCAGATATTTATCTAATCGCATATCGTTCCTCCTTATTTCTCTAATCTGTAAAACAAAATTCCCCCTATCATGCAGTCGCACATACCATGCAAGTCGCACATAGAGGGAATTATTTTACGCGTTTTATTAAAATCTCAGACTTTTCACTGCGAAACGAAGTAACTATATCAAAAGTCACTTTGCAAGTTCACAGGAGCTGTACCGTTACCAGGAAATAAGCAGAGATTTTATATATTTTCGTTCGTTATAAACTTATGCGTTTACCAGATCCTTCAGAGCCTTACCAGCTTTGAACTTCGGGGTCTTGCAAGCCTCGATCTTCATGCTCTCGCCAGTCTTCGGGTTTCTGCCCTCTCTTGCTGCTCTCTCAGATACCTCAAAAGTACCAAAACCAACCAGCTGGATCTTATCTCCCTTCTTCAGTGCATCAGAAACAACATCAGTAAATGCCTTTACTGCTGCCTCTGCGTCTTTCTTGGAAAGACCTGCCTGCTCTGCTACTGCTGCAACTAATTCTGTCTTGTTCATTATCATTTCCTCCTAGAATGGTCCATAGTACCGTTTCAGGTTACTATCTTGTATTAAAAAATGTACTCTTCCATTTATATCTGTTTTACCTTGCTTTGTCAAGGTTTTTCCACGGTTTTTCCGATAAACACAGCAATGCTTCGCGAGGGCGCCATAAACTTTTTCTGAGACTTGAGTTCCGGCTCTTTTCCGGCCTCATAGAAGCCATTCTGAGCCTCATCTGCGGTCTGAAATACTACCTGCCATTTTTTTCCTGCTGACAGCGTTGGAAGCGCAAATTCATGCGGTTCCCAGTGCATATTGTAGATGACGAAGAACGTATCGTCCGGTGTCCCGTCCGCCTTTCTCGCATAGTCCCCACAGTAGAGAATTCCAAACTGTCTGCGGAAATTGTCAAATTCCGGCTTCCACGCACTGATTCCATGATAGGAGACATCCGGCTGACCGCAGGCAAGCGAATCCATGAGTTTCGGCTCTGTCGGCTGATGAAACACCGGATGCTCTTTTCGGAATGCGATCGCATGCTTTACAAATTCGAGCTGATCCGCGTTCGTCTTCTGGTTATTCCAGTTCAGCCATGAGATCTCATTGTCCTGACAGTAAGCGTTGTTGTTTCCGTCCTGCGAATTGCCAAATTCATCCCCGGCAAGCAGAAGCGGAGTTCCCTGACTCAGCATCAGAAGCAGAACCGCATTCCTGAGCTGTTTTTTGCGAAGCTGACGGATCTTCTTTCTACGAACCGAACCCTCTGCACCACAGTTCCACGAACAGTTGTAATCCGTTCCGTCGCGATTCTCCTCCCCGTTCGCCTCATTGTGTTTCTGGTCGTAAGAAACCATATCTGCCATCGTAAATCCATTGTTAGATGCCATGTAGTTCAACACACCGAAGGTATCGGGATTTCTGCGGCTGCGAAATGCCAGCGCACCCATCTGCCCCTCATCGCCCTTGAGGACGCGTCTCATATCAACGAGAAAGCCATCGTTGTACTCGCCAAGAACTCTCGTCCGTCTCTTTGGCTCCACCGCTAATCCCATCATTTCTGCATTTTTTTCAGAGCCATTCTCTTTTCCGGCATCTTTCGCTTTTTCCGCACTGTTTGCTTTATCCGCGCTTGCAGCTTTGCCGTTTTCCGCTTCCTGCACCTTGCCACGGCTTACCTGTCGGGTCTGTGCAAACTGCTTCTTGAAAATCTGGCTCTCTGCGAGTCTTCTCTGGAACGGATCGGTCTTCGCATTTTTCTTCTGCCCGCTTCCCGCAATCTCAATTCCATCCCAGCTCGTCGCCCAGATCATCGTGTCAGAGAGATAAGGATCGGAGGCGAGAAGCGCGATCGGGGCTGTCCCGCTGATGTGGAGTCCATCGACATGGAATTCCCTCACCCAGAATCTCGCCACTTCCACGACATCGGCAGGCGTCTCCTCTCCGGTAAAGAAAAGTTCTACCACGATTCCGAGTCCTTCCCGGTGCAGGGTTTTTACAAGGTTCTTGAATTCCGTGACCGGATTTTTTCCTTTTCCCGCATAGGATGCCTTCGGTGCAAACAGAAACGACGGTCCATATCCCCAGTAATTTAAGCGACCATCCGCCTCCATGACAGATGTGCTCGAATTCAGATCCGTTTTCCTCGATGTGGTTTCCGAGGACGCAGTCTCCGAAGACTCCATTTCCAAGGATGATGACAAGCCCGTTTTCATTTCTTTCGATCGCTCCTGATAGCGATGCTGGATCTGCCTCGGGCGCATCATCACCTCATTAAACTCGGTTGCTGGCATGAGTTCGACCGTTGTCACTCCAAGTTCCTTGAGATAAGGAATCTTTTCCACAATTCCGGCAAAGGTTCCTCTGTTCTCCACACCAGATGAGGCATGGCGGGTGAAACCGCGCACATGAAGCCGATACACAATCACATCCTCGTAGGAAATCCCCTGACGCTCATCATCCTCCCAGTCAAACTCCGGCTGAGATACCGGTGTTTTCAGCAGAATATTTCCCAGCTCTTTCTTTCCCCAGCGCTCATGTCCCTCAAACGAGCGCCCGTGAGGATCTTCAAAACGAACTCCATCTGCCTCAAATGCATAGTCATAGCGATCCAAATCTTCCCCTAGAACGGTCATCGTCCAGACATTGCCTATCTTTCCCTCTTCCAGAAATGCAATCCGCGCCGTCTCTTTCTTCTCCTCTCTCTGCCGTGAATGAGATCCCGACAGATACAAGAGCAGGGCACACTCCTTCGCATCGGCTACCACTGCCACACGAATGCCTCCGTCTACCTTCGTAAGTCCCAGCACTGCGTCTCCCCTCACACTGTTGTCAATCTTAAATGAATGCATCTCCAGCTCCCCCCCCTTCTTTTATGATTATGAATTACCACATGTAAAGTTTTTATCTTCTCTGTTTTCTCTGTTTTCTCTGTCTTCTACGTCAGCAAACATGGCAGTCCACGATTTCAATATTTCATAGAAAAAAAGGGCAGTCACAAAACGGCACACAGATCACACTGTTTTTGCTGTTTTATGACGGCCCCTTTGAACTCTCCGTTTTCTAGCAACATCCAGCAACATTGTTCTTTTTATGCAGAACTTATCTTTTTTATGCCAAAATTGCTATTCTTTCAGATTCAATTCCACCGGACAGTGATCTGATCCCAACACCTCTGTGTGAATCGATGCGCTCTCAAGATGGTCTTTTAAAGACTCTGAAACACAGAAATAGTCGATTCTCCACCCTGCATTCTTTTCTCTCGCCTTGAAACGATAAGACCACCAGGAATACACGCCCTCCTGATCCGGATAGAAATAGCGGTATGTGTCGATAAATCCTGCATCGAGAAGACGGGAAAATTTCTCGCGCTCCTCGTCGGTAAATCCGGCATTCTTTCGATTCGTCTTCGGATTTTTCAGATCAATCTCCTTGTGTGCCACGTTCAGATCGCCACAGAAAATCACCGGCTTCTTCTCCTCGAGCTTTTTCAGCCACGAAAGCCATGCGTCCTCCCATCCCATTCGATAGTCCAACCGGGCAAGCTCACTCTGAGAATTCGGCGTGTAACAGGTTACAACATAGTACTCCGGAAATTCCGCTGTGATGACGCGTCCCTCTCCGTCATACTTCTCGATCCCGATTCCATAGGTCACAGAAATCGGTTCTGTTCGGGTAAACATCGCCGTTCCGGAATATCCCTTTTTCTTGGCATAGTTCCAGTACTGATGATACCCCGGCAGTTCAAGATCAATCTGTCCCTCCTGAAGTTTCGTCTCCTGAAGGCAGAAAATATCTGCATCCGCCTCCTGAAAAAAGTCTAAAAACCCCTTGCCCACGCAGGCACGGATTCCGTTGACATTCCAGGAAATCAATTTAGTCATACAGATGCTCCTTGTAAACACCGTCTGCAATCAGCTTGCGGATCGAATCCACCACAGTCTGCTTATCTGCCTGATAAGTCACACCAAACCACTTGTCGCGGGTCTCAAGAACCTTTACAGAACCACGTCCGCTCTTAATCATCTGGTCAATGATCGTCGGAAGCAGATACTCAGCCTTGAGGTTGCCCTCCTCAATGTTGTCGAGGAACTTCGGGAAACCGGTCTCAAGCTCATCGAAAAACTTTGGCGGAAGTCCCCACATATTCATGGATACATGCTGATGAGGATCTACGGTAACTGCATTGCCCTTGCCGTCAACTGCACCAAGCACGCCATCCTTCCACTGAATCTCGAAGGTCTCTGTTACGTCCTTCAGAGTTCCATCCGGATTTACCTCGCAGACACCACGGGTTACGGTTCCGTTATCGCTCAGTGTGTTCTCCAGAATGAATCCACCCATGCACATATCATACGGATCTGCATCCGGGTCCATCTCATTTACCATGTAATCATGGATCTTCTTGAATCCCTCTTTGCCGTAGTAATCATCTGCATTGATTACAAGGAACGGCTCATTTACAAGATCCTTTGCGCAAAGCACTGCCTGACCGGTTCCCCACGGCTTTGTGCGACCTGCCGGTACGGAATATCCCTCCGGAAGCTCATCAAGCTCCTGGAATGCATACTCTACTTTTGCCACTTTCTCAATACGATTTCCGATGATCTCCTTGAAATCCTTCTCCAAATCCTTGCGGATAATGAAAACGATCTTATTGAATCCAGCCTCTAAAGCGTCATGGATGGAGTAGTCCATGATGATTTCTCCGTTCGGTCCTACCGGTGCGAGCTGTTTGATTCCACCGCCGAATCTGCTTCCGATTCCGGCTGCCATAATAACCAGAGTTGTGTCTCTCATTGTCTTTTTTTCCTTTCCGTGTATTGCTTTCTCTGATTTTCACTATAACATAAGTAATCAAAAATAGCAATTTTATCTTTTCCTCAAAATTCTTATTGTATTTCAAAAAAATGGTTACTATTACAGCATTCTGTAAGTATGGCATCCTATAAATATGACATCCTGTAAAATTGCCAATCCAGAACATTTCTGCCCATATACAGGAACATTTCTCCATAATCCGTTTTCGTAACATTTGTTACATACTCTCTGGACTTTTTCTGTTAGAATGCGTATAGTAAAAATAGTTAAAAAGCAAACTAAGTCAAGTACAGACAAGCATAAGGAGGAAACTGATTTGAATCCATATTTTTCTCTTACCGATAAAGTTTACAATATAACCGAACAGTACCCGGAGTTGATTGAACCGCTCGTGGAGATGGGCTACGAATCTCTCAAAAACGATGCCCTGCGAAAGCTGATGGGACGCTCTGTCTCCCTTGAAATGGCTTTAAAGACCCGCCATCTCGATGTAGAAAAAACAGAGCAGACGCTCGTCGACGTAATCCGTCGCACCCGCGAAAATCCAGATGCTCTCCGCGTGACCGGTGTGCTTCCCTGCCCGATCCGCATTCAGCTGATGGAAAAGCTCAACAACTGGATTGAAGAACACCACGCGGATGTCAGCTGTGATCTTCAGGCTGCAAGCATGGGACTTGATCATATCGAGGAACAGGTAAAAAACAGCAAGAGCGCCGATGATCTCGCAGATATTTATCTGTCGGCCGGATTCGGTCTCTTCTTTGACCGCAGTCTCCTCGGACACTATTCCGACGCCGGTGTCTTCGCCGACTTAACCGGAATGGAAAAGCTCAACTCCTGCTTTGACAATGAACATCTTCAACTGAAAGATCCGAAACATCAGTACACCATCCTTGCAGGCGTTCCTGCTGTCTTTATGGTAAATGAATCCGTCCTCGATGGACGCGAGTTTCCACAAAGCTGGAGTGATCTGCTCTCCCCGGAATTTGAGAATTCGATCTCAATGCCGGTTCGGGATCTTGATCTCTTCAACGCACTCCTGCTCGGCATTTACAGCCATTACGGGGAGGACGGAGTTCGCGCCCTCGGTCGCAATCTGATGAGTGCAATGCATCCCGCAGAGATGGTCAAGACCGGAACAAAGGCAAAGAAAGCCTCCTCCCCGGCAGTCACCGTCATGCCGTATTTTTTCACGCTGATGAACCGCGAAAACAACACTCTGACTCCTGTATGGCCGTCAGATGGTGCGATTTTAAGCCCGATTTTCCTGCTGAGCAAGGCCTCCTCTTCTGAGAGGTCTCAGGAATTTATCTCCTATCTCGCCTCCAAAGAGATGGGCGAAGTCTTCTGTGCCGGCGGAAAATTCCCATCCGCACACCCGGATATTGACAATGGACTCTCGCCAGAAGAGACCTTCCTGTGGCCGGGCTGGGATTTCATCTACTCACACGATATCGGCTCTCTCTTAAAAGAGACAGAGCGCATGTTTTTTGAAGCATCGGAGGAAACGAAATGAATCTGATTATTTTTTCTGGTCCGCCCTCATCCGGCAAGACCTCAGTAATCTTAAAGACGATCGCCTCCTTTCAGGCAGATGGAAAGAAGGTCGGCGTTGTAAAATTTGACTGTCTGTTCACTGATGATGACATCCTGTACGAGAAAGCAGGAATCCCCGTCAAAAAAGGACTCTCCGGCGGTCTCTGCCCCGACCACTTCTTTGCCTCAAACATTGAGGATGTCGTAAACTGGGGAAACCGCGAGGGACTTGATCTTCTTATCACCGAATCCGCAGGGCTTTGCAATCGTTGCTCCCCTTATCTTGAGGAAATCACCGGAGTCTGCGTCATCGACAACCTCTCGGGAATCAACACGCCGAAAAAGATCGGACCGCTCCTCAAGTCGGCTGACATCGTCGTCATCACCAAGGGCGACATCGTCTCCCAGGCAGAGCGAGAGGTCTTCTCCGCCCGTGTCAGTGCCGTCAATCCGCGTGCAATGGTCATCCATGTCAATGGTCTGAGTGGACAGGGTGCACACGAGCTCAGCACTCTGCTCTACAACAAGGAACAGAACGTTGAGAGCGTTCAGGGCATGAAGCTGCGTTTCTCAATGCCGTCTGCGATGTGTTCCTACTGTCTCGGCGAACGAAGAATCGGTGAAAAATTCCAGCTTGGCAACAGTCGAAAAATGGATTGGAAGGAGAACGAATCATGCACAAACAGACAAGTCTGATCAGTCGTTTCACGATCGCAGAACTACTCGAGAAATACCCGTTTACAGAAGAGTTCTTTCTTCAAAACCGACTTGATACGAAAGGCTCAGAATCCCTGACTTTTCCGGAATATCTTGCACAACTTGACCAGGATGAGATCGAGGAGAAAGCACTCGACTGCGCCGAACTCCCGGAACAGTTCGATATATATATTCATCAGATGGCTGAATTTCTCGGAATTCAGACGGACAACCAGGTTCGCTCCCTCACGATTCTTCCGGGAACGGACAAGAGCCATGTGCCAGAGGGGTTTGACGAACTCACGATTCTTCCGGGGCAGATCATCTCGATTGTCGGACCGACCGGTTCTGGAAAAAGTCGTCTGCTCGCAGATATCGAGTGGGCTGCCCAGAACGACACCCCGACCAGACGCAGTATCCGAATCAATGGTGAACGTCCTGATCCGAAATGGCGCTACTCTGCAAACAACAAACTCGTCGCCCAGCTCTCCCAGAACATGAACTTTGTCATGGATTTAAAAGCCGGCGAATTTCTCGAGCTTCACGCACAGAGCCGAATGATCGAGAACAGCAGAGAAATTGCAGAACAGATCCTCGAATCTGCCAATCAGCTCGCCGGTGAGTCCTTCACTGCGGACACCCCTGTCACCGCCTTGAGTGGTGGTCAGTCCCGCGCCCTGATGATTGCAGACACGGCAATTTTAAGTGCTTCCCCGATCGTCCTGATCGACGAGATCGAGAATGCCGGAATCGACCGCAAGAAGGCGCTAGATGTCCTCGTCTCTCAGGACAAAATCGTTTTGATGGCGACTCACGATCCTCTGCTTGCACTGATGGCAGACCGACGAATCGTAATCCAGAACGGCGGAATCCACAAAGTTCTCACCACAACTTCAGAGGAAAAGGAACTCCTGAAGCGCTTAGAAGAACTCGATGCAATGATGGGAAATGCCCGCCAGCAACTCCGCCAGGGACTCTCCCTCAACCTTGATCTTGTGCAAAATCTCGTGTAACTTAGAGTATAACGCGCAGTAATTCTCTACGAGCATTGACTTAAATACAGAGCGTACTGAAAATCCACGATTCCGTGAGCGAAAGGAGGTTCCGTTATGAAATTTAATCTGAATCAGTGTCCCCTCTTTGCGGGAATGTCAGAGGCAGAGATTGAGGAATGTCTTCTCGTCAGTCAGGCGCGCATTGTCTCCTACCCGAAGGACACCTATCTCTTTCATCAGGGAGAACTGCCCCGCTACATGATGGTTCTGCTCTCCGGCTCGATCGTTATCGGCAATGACTCCCTCGGAGGAAAACGTAACATCGTTGCGACATTTCAGGAGCACGGAGAAATGTTCGGGGAGGTTTTTCTCTTCCTAAACAAAAAAGAATACGACTACTTCGCTCTGGCAGATTCGACTGCTGACGTTCTCCTGATTCCAAAGGCATTCTTTGATGTGGATGCCGTAAACCAGAATTCCTTCAGCTACCGGCTGATTGCAAATCTTCTCCCCGTCTTCGCCGGAAAAGCATACTATCTGAACCAGAAAATCCGCATCATCTCCGGAGCTTCGCTTCGCCAGAAAATCGCCCGGATGCTTCTTCAACATACACATTCTGATCCCGACTACACGTTCTCAATGAACCGGGAAAAGATGGCAGATTACCTCGGCGTTGCCCGCCCCTCCCTCTCAAGGGAGCTCTCAAACATGCAGGCGGAAGGAATGATCTCCCTCGAAAAACGACAGATCCGCATCGTGGATCTCTCCGCGCTTCAAGAAATCATATAACTCAGAAGGGGCTTGTCTCTCCCCTTCTGAATTCTACTCATCCTGCACCAACGCGTCACAGCGCACGGCAATGCGCCGTCCACCTCCGACAGTACAGGTAAACAGAGTCAACGCCCACCAGCTCTCTGTCATTCTCTCCGTCTCTTCTGCATTTAAAATTTCAATTTCTGTCACCTCATAGAAAAATCGATTTCCGTCCATATCTGTAAAAATCACCGAATCTCCTTTTTTCAGATTTCCGATTCCAGAAAAATGCGCGCGATAATTATGACCGGCAATCACCAGATTTTGCAGATACGCCGAACCCGCATATCGGCACGGAGCCTGCTTTAGTCTCTCATCCGTCCACTCACTCATCACGGGAAGTTCACGCCCAAGAGAAGGAATCTCCAATACCCCAATATAGGCTTTCCCATCCACCACTTTCTCCGGCATCACCCGAGCCGGGTCAAGCAGATAGAGTGGTTGTTCCTGCTTTTTCTTTGCTTGTTCTTCCACCTCCAGTTTTCGTTGACTCTCCTTGACATGATTATACGCCCGAATCTCATCAGAACTATTCTTTCCCGCAAAAATCCCAGCCAAAATCATACAGCATGTCCCAAAAATTCTTAGCATCCACACCCAAATGCTTCGCCATTTTTTCTCCCCCGCCTTCTCTTCTGTTTTCTCTCTTTTTCTCTCTTTTTTTCCGTCATCCGCCTTTCTTCTTTTTTCAATCTTTCCACAACATCTCACAAGCAAAATTCCGATCGCTCCCAAAATCAAGACCAGATACCACGAGCTTCCTGTTTGCGGAAGTTTTTCGGCATCCGGCAGATCCGGTTCCTCCACCGAAGTTTCAGACTCCCCAGGCAAATATCTATTCTCCTTCCGATTTGTCAGCAGAAATGTCTCTCCCTCCTGACGAATCGAGACGACATATCCTTCCGGAACTTCCTCTGCCACCTTCCAAACCCTGTCTGCATCCAGATTTTCCCACATACAGCTCCATTGATTGTCCTCCGACAACACGGCATTTTCCATGAATACACCATCCCTCAAAAGCTGTACCGTTACCTGTGTCGGATGCGCCTGAATATCCTGTTGCCTGATCTCCGGGTAAGCCCTTGTCTTCTCCTCCTCCCAGACTTTTATTGCCCTTACTCGAATGGTTTCCGAAGCATCATCATGATCCCGATTTGAAGACCGCGCTTTCTCTTCTTCCCGGTACTTCGGATGCACCGTCACCTGATAAGCTCCTCCTTCATCCATATTCTCTGATTTTCCGTTCTCCGACTTTTCGTTTCCTGATGCAACCTTCTCCGATTCCTTATTTTCCGGTAATTTGCCTTCTCTTGCCAGGACAAGTAAAATCGGCTCCGGAATATAGGTCTTTTTCCCCTCTATCTTTTTCTCTCCAACAATCAGATAAACTCCTGCTCCCAGATTTTCAAATTTCAATCGCCCATTCAGATCTGTCTCCCCTTTTCTCAGCGGAGTCAACCGATCCCTCAGCACATAAATCTCCAATGTTTCCGCGGTCTCCCTCCACCGCGAAACATCCTCAAGTTCAATCTGAACCGGACACGTTTCAAAGTCTCCTGTTTTCCGGTAACTTCCATTTTCCGTTTTCTCCGCCACCTGAATTTTCTCTGATACCTGAATTTTCTCTGATACCTGAAAGATTGAAAAACCTGCATGCTGAATCGGCTTTTCCCGTCCATATTCCAAGATCACAGATCCGATCTTCTTTCCCTCTATGGGACTTTCTGAAAGATTCTCCGTCATCGCCAACACCTGAATTCCCTGCATATGAAAAAATATCATCACACACAAAATCCCTACGCACACTCCACCTGCGATAAGTGTCATGATCCTTCGCATTGTATCTCCCCATCTTTTTCTTTTTATGACCTTCTTTTCTACGTTTTCTTGTTTTTTTCTTTCTCTGTTTTTTCTCTCTATTGCTGTTTTTTCTTAATCTCTATCTCCGTTTTGTTTTTCCACACGACTTCCCCGAACCAGAATCCGATGAGAATTCACCCCATAAGGGGTACAGGTAACAAGCGTGCAAAAATCCTTTTCGGGGTCAATCTCCAATTTTCCAATGTCATCCGGAAGCACGATATTGATCTCATCGATCTGATACTGCAACGTCCGATTGAGCACCCGCAGATTAAAAAAATCGCCGATTTTTAGCTGATCAAGACCTGAAAACAGTCTTGCCGACGGAAGCCCCCTGTGACCGGAAATCACACAGTGACTCCCGGCTCCTCCCACAGGAAGAGAACTTCCCTCGATATGACCCGTCGCAACCTGAAGAACCGCCTCATCCGTCCCATGATAAATCGGAAGCGAACACCGAATCGAGGGGATCTCAATATAGCCCATGATTCCATTTCCAGTCAGATTTAGGAGCTGGTGATAGCGAATCTGATCCTCCTCACTCAGATAATAACGATTCTTCTTTCTCTTTAACTCCATATTGTAAATCCTTGCCTGCTTCCACATGTTCTCAAGATCTTCTCGCTTTTCCTGCGAAACAGCATCTGCATATCCCGCAATCGCACGCGACTGATGCCACCGATTCCAACAATCGCTGACATATGGATAAAGCATCAGCGACACTCCAACAACAAACAGCATCACAGGCACAAACTTCAGAAATCTTCTAATCCATCGTCTCTTTATGCTCGTCATCCTCCCCTCCTCTCGACGAATTTTTCATCAGATACATCATTCCTGCTCCCATCGATGCAAAGATCAAAACACCACCAACTGCATAAAACAGAAAAGTTCCGCGTCCACCTGTCTCCGGAAGTGACACTCCATGTTTGTTGACAACCGTTGTCTCGAGAAATCCTTCCTCCTTGTCAATGACAAATGTGATCTCTCCTGTCGCCGTCTCTCCATTCAAATTTTCCAAAATCGGCGAATCTGACAGAATCTGGTGATCTGCTGTAATCGTAAAATAGAGAGCCGGAACCGTATTGTATCCTGCCGGTGTGATCGACTCTGTCAATCGATATGCACCGTCATCTAATCCCCGAAATGTAAAAACGGTTCCCGTTGTATTCTTTTCCGCCACAAATGACTGCCAGTTTTCATCTCCCTCATCACGATCTGGCAACTGTTTTTCCAGAATAAATTCCGCACCTTCCAACGCTTTTCCTGTCTCATCCAACTTCTTTACAACAATCTTGTAGGTAAAAACAATTACCGTATCCTCCGGTGTCTTTCCAGTCTCTCCCTCCTGTCCCTGATTCGGATTGTTTGAGTATTCCAGATACATCGTATTGGGATTTCCCTCTGCTCCTAAAACTGCCTGATCCGTCAACCGTGATTTATATTCAACCGTCACCGTGCTTCCCGCTTTTACTTCCGGGATTGTCTTCATGTTTTCAAACACTACCTCAAACGCATCCCCATCCTCTGTCGACGTCTGCACAGAAAATCCCTGTGTAATCTCCTTTTCGTCCACAAACACCCGCACTGTATCCACCTGAAAATCAAGCCCCTCTGACTGCTGATCATGAAAAACAAAACGATAGCTCAAATAAGAATCATAATTTGACGCTACTTTTCCGGTCAGCTGAAACGGAACCAGATCTTCCACATCATAATCTGCGGAATCCTGCCATCCAGATTCTTCTCCCAGCGTGTCATTTCGATCCTTCACTTTCTTTTCTGAAGAAGGCTTGTCCGCTTTCGGAGCCATCTTCACATCACCCACAACCTTCACGAGCCAAGTTGTATACGCATCATTCTTTCCCGCCTGAGAACCATCCTTATCCTTCATCAGATAATATCCAGACGGAACACTTAAAACCCTTTCTTCCGAGATCATCTTAAATGCCTCTTCTTTCTTGATTCTGGCATACTTTTTAATCACCGCGAGTTTCTCTGCATCTGTTCCACTTGCCTCCTCAATCTCCTTCAAAATAGAATCCGGAACTCCGGCTCCACACTCTCCACTTCCATTTTCTCCCCACTTTACATTCGATAAAATCCCTTCGGTCTCATCGCCCGTGAAAATCTGATAGACTTCATACTCATGTCCATTGTCCGGCGCAGTAATCGTATGCATCGTTCCCGCCAACGCCGTGATTCCCATCATCATGATTCCAATACAAATCACCATTGAAATCCATGCCATCATCCTACATCCCCACTTGTACCACACAGAACTCTCCCTAACGTTTTGGTTCATCTTTGATCCTCCTCTACTTTCTTCTTTTTTCCAGTCTCCTTCACCTGTCCGATTGGTTTCGAAACACTGAAAACAATATCAAATACACTTCCCATTCCTGCAAATATCAGAAAAGCAACTGTTATATATTCATCCGTCCCGACTCCGCCGGTCTGAGGAAGTGTATATGTCTTTATTCTCCGGTCCGTCACCAGAATCCAACTCGAAAGACTTTCATCCTGTCCCTCTTCAATCTCTATCGCCTCTTCATCCTCTGCACCATAGACTCCTGTAAAACGTGCCTCTTCCAACAGCGGACGAATCGACTGTTCATAATCCGATTCTGCAAAATAGAACCATGTTCTCGTTTCATTTTTTTCATACCCATCCGGAGCTTCTATCTCTTGCAGATAATACAGACAATCTCGATCCAAGAGAAAACCGTTCACCGGATCTCCACGAAACAGACACTCTCCCAGCGCATCCGTAACTCCTTGCACCATCAACTCTCCCGTAGACGAATAAAGTCCATAAAGAGCACCAGGGACCGCCCTACCACTATCTTCCTCACTCTTTTTCATTCGCACAAAATATTCCTCTGCACTAGAGCTAAAACTGTAATCCTCTGCACAAAACTCCCGCCCCCACAAAGTAACCTGCGCTTCATTTTTCACTTCACCCGCCCCGCCATCACTTTTGGCTACTGTCTTATAGGTGAACTGATAACAATACGCCCCCGGATTCGCAACATGAATCCGAATGTGCTGAGCACTTCCATCCACTTTTTCCACTGTAAAATCCGTTCCATATTGAAGCGGAAACGTAACCCCATTTTTGTCCGTCACAAACACAGTCATCGAGCCTGTCACATAATAAGCGTTGCCCGTCATAACGTCGTCAATAACAACCTCTTGCCGACTTAAATCATAAAAATCTGGATTTAATGTGATTGTGTATTTAGATGAATCTGAGGAATGAGATTTACTGAGTATGGGGGAAAGATTTATTTCTGTTGTTACTCGTTTAGTATTTAACCACGCATCATTGCTTACTTTTAACTCTTCATCGTCATTACTAATCCAATCTAATCCATCCTCTAATTCATTTGAATAATAAATAATTACTGTCGACGGTTTAGTAAAATACCAATGTGTACAAAATCCATCGCAACTATCTTTCTCTGTAATGTTTACTAAATATAATCTTCTTGGACTTTTGCTATTATCCCATCGATAAGCTAAATTTTGATTTCCTTGTTTAGCTTCATTTTCACTGAATAGTAAATGTTCTTCGTTATCATAAATAATTATTATTTTTTGTATTTCATCTACTGACCATTCTTTAACATTTCCATTAACATCCCAAAATCTATCCCTAATAGACCACTCCTTCGCCTTTCCACCAGCATATGCCGGAATCTGGGCTGTGATCGTCCACTCAAATTGTCCCGTTAATCCATTAAAATATCCTGTTTTCGCAATACTTCCATCTTTATGCGATTCAATTTTGATTGCAGGATTCTCTCTTTCAAAGTCAACCGTACAACAAAATGTCACATTCAATCGAATCTTTTTATTTTCTTTCATACTGATACTCAAAATTTTTCCTGATTCCAATATTTCTAAAATTCCAATTTCTGCTCCATCACTTGCTCGAATATTTTGCGATAAAATTTGAATTGCTTTTATTCCTTCTGGCATAATATATTGATAAATACCTTTTTCCGGAATTCCCATAGGTGCATAAAAATGAACGTTCAGATAATAAAGATCATTCTCATAGACATGATAGATGCCGTTATCATCCGGCTCGATTGTTATTCCTCCTGCATCTAACAGAGAAACATTAAAATTTGCCAATTCATTTGTACTTCCTCTGCTGAGTACATAATCCTTTAAATCTCTTATTTGATTTTCACTTATAGATTCTGTTTTCTGTTCTGAATTTTTTTGATTTTCTGATGTGTTGAAATATAGATTTTCTGATTCTTGATCGTTTGTTACTGTATCTTCAAAATTTTCCTGAGGATTCTCGTTTTCTAATTTCTTATCCTCTATTTTTTCCTGCAAATCCTTGTCATCCCAGTCACTATCTGATGCTTTTATTATCTCATTCGAACAATTATCTTCATTTCCTAAACTGCCATTGCCATCATCTTCATCCGATCTTATTTCTTCTTTTTTTTGATCATCTTTTCCTTTTGTATTTGATCCAGTGGCATATTGATTTATCACTTCTGCTCTATCATTACTTACTATTATTTTCTGAATGCTTTTCTGATTCACCTGATCTCGATCATGCACATCTCTTGTATGCATCGCAAATACAGGCAAAGGTAGGACTACAAATAGAATAAAAAATACCGTCAGCAAAATCCCTCGCCTCAATCTACGCCCTAACATGTTTTTCACTTCTGGGCAAAACATCCAGTAGATCAACTTTTTCAAATTCATTCATCTCCTTTGGGGGTCTACGTTTATTTATTTTTTTACTTTGATTTTTTATTGAATGATTTAGTGATTTATAATTAGATCTAACCGACTTTTTAGAATTCTTCTGAAAAAGAAAAACTTAATTCTTATTTTTCTCTGATAGTTGGATTATAGTCTATTCCCCCACTCGCTGTCAACTGAAAACTCAAAAAACTCACGGCGCCGTAAGGCTGTAAGAAATCCATTAGGGACCCGTATGAAACGCCGGTGTTTGGACTGCGTATTTTGCAGTCCTATGCACCGCTGCGTTGAATCGGAGCGAGAGCGAGTCCCTATGGATTTACTTCAGCCGTCGGCGCCCTGTTACTCTTTCTGTTATTCTTTCTATTACCCTTTCTGTTATTCTTCATTATTCTTTCTTTTATTCTTCCCATTATCGTTCTTATTATCTTTCCCATTATTTCCCATTATTTCCCATTATTCCCCATTATCTCCCTCTCTGCCAGAATGAACAAGCACATCGCCAAACCGATCGATATGAACGAACTTTTCCAAACGATTTATCTCATACTCAGAGAGCGCAGCTCGACAGAAACAAAATAGTTACTGTTTGTTCATGCGTTACACGAATTGTAGTGGATTTTTATTTCAGGAAATTTCTGCCTGTGTATTGCAACACGATAACCTTAACTTTTTATAAAATTTACACATAGGAATTGATTTTTCCCCGTATCATATACTATAATTAAATTGAGCAAATAGCATCTTTTTTATAGAGAGGAGTGATCTTATGAGGATAGAGCGAATTAATGACAACCAGATACGTTGCACCCTGACCAGTACCGATCTGAGCACACGCAACTTAAACCTGGGAGAGTTGGCTTATGGAAGTGAGAAAGCCCGCAGTCTATTCCGTGAGATGATTCAAAAGGCCTCCACTGAAGTAGGATTTGATGCGGAAGATGATATTCCGTTGATGGTTGAAGCAATTCCGCTTTCCGGCGAGAGCGTTATGCTGGTCATTACCAAGATAGAAGATCCAGAAGAACTTGACACCCGTTTTTCCAAGTTTTCTCAGCTTTCCGAGGAAGACCCGGAGTCCTCAACCAGATTCGCCGGTGAATTTCTTGAGGGAGCTGACGATCTGATGGAATACTTAAACAAAGAGCTTCAGGCGATTTCCGAAGCGCCCGATCCGGAACTTTCCGGCATCGCGACGACACAGGATTCTGATCCGAATTCTCTTAATTCTACTCAGAGTGAGACGAAAAACGCTTTACAGGCAATTCAGAAAGCCCTGCCTGTTCAGACCCGCATCTATCGTTTCGACAGCCTTGATCAGGTCTCCGAAGCCGCCCGAGTAACCGTCTCAATTCCACAGGGCATCAACACCCTGTACAAGAAGCCGGGAACTTCCCAGTATTATCTGGTACTCAGCAGTAAGGATATGGATCCACTTGGATTCAGCCGGATCTGCAACATCTTATCTGAATACGGAACCCGCGTGAAACCGGAATCCGCCAGTGAAGCCTACTATCAGGAGCATTATGAAATCATCGTTCGTGCACATGCACTCGAGAAAATGGCTCTGATTTAACACGCTATGAGCAAGAAATCCCCCACCTCTAAACAAATGTGTAGGTGGTGGGATGAATTGCGGGATACACGGCGTTGATTTTTATTTTTGATCGCATTATAATATTCCTATCATTCAGTCGTACTTACAACGGAAGGTACAACCGTAGAAATTGTTAGAGAATACATCCAATTGCAAGAGAAAAAAAGGAAAAGCAAAAAGTCACAGTCACGTCTTCGACGTACACAACACAAAAAGGACCTCCGAAATACTCGGGTGTCCTTTTTTCAGAAAATCTTACTTTATCAATTTTCTTATAAAGTAGCCAGTACCTCATTGATACCGGTAACCAGATCATCACAGTCAATGCCGTGAACCATGCATGCTTCCTCAAGACTCTCCATCTGAGAAGACGGGCATCCAAGGCAATGCATACCTGCACGCATCAGCATCGGAGCGATCAGCTCATGCATCTGGATCAGCTCACCAATCAGCATATCCTTGCTGATCTGAATGGTCTCTTTATTCTCCATGTCAATTTCCTCCTTATAGAATTCGCGGATGTACTCATACTATAATACTTTTTCCCAAAATTAGCAAGCTCTATTCCCGTTCTGCCATAAGTTACCTGAAGCTAACTGAAAATTGTATCTGATTTTATCCATTTGTGCAACATTTTCCTCTTGAATATTTTTCAAAAATGGGATAGAATAAAGTAACAACGAATGTATAAGAATATTTAAGGAGGACTCATATCATGGCATATGTTATTACCGATTCATGTGTTAGTTGCGGAACTTGTGAGCCGGAGTGCCCGGTAAGCGCTATCTCTCAGGGAGACAGCCAGTACAACATCGATGCAGATGCTTGCATTTCTTGCGGAACTTGCGCAGGTGTTTGCCCGACCGGAGCAATCAACGAGGGCTAATTTTTCAATTAACCTACATAATCCCCTTTCGTATTGTCGTGCGAAAGGGGATTTTTTTATTTGAATTTATTCACATCTTCTTTCCGCTTCTCCCGAATTTTTTCTTTCTGAAAAACGGCATCCTCGTCACGGCTGCCTCCGCCTTGCTCTTCCCATTTTTCTGGTACGCGCGCAGACTCTCATCGAGCATCTTAAAGCGCTCCTCTTCCCTCTCATCGCTGATCCTCATCATGTACTCAAGCTCCTGCACCATCCGGTCATTGACTTGACGGCTGATTTCCCCGCTGATCGCCTCACTGTTTTCCTTGACAGCCTGTCCGACTGCATTCCCAATAATATGATTCATAAGCTGTTGGAACCGTTGCATCTTCTCTTCCGGAGACAGAGCAGAAAGCTCCTGCTTTCCCCCACCCTCTTTGACACTCTTCTTCTCTTCCACTGCCATGACTTCCCCCGTTTTCCCTTCCTTTAAAATATTGACTGCATTCTGTCTCAAAATTTCATCCGGATTGACGTCTTCCTCCCCGTCAAGCATACGTTTCAATACCTGCTCGATCGCCTTGAGCTGATACCCCTTTTCTTTCAGTTCCTTCACCTTTTTCAACAGCTGAATATGCAGATCTGTATAATACCGATAGTCCTTCCCATTACGAGGTATTTTCAGTTGAAGCTCGTCCTCCCAGTACCGAAGAACATGGGACTCAACACCCACGAGCTTTCCCGCCTCCGATATGGAATAATGTGTCCCGTCCATACTTTCTCTCCTTATGGTCTCTCATATTTTTCAGATTTGCCCTGACAGGGATATGTCAAAGATCTGCCAGAAATAAATACTCTGGCATATACAGACAGATACACAATCCCTGCCTTTCTGCACTACTAGAAACATATGACTCCTTGAGAAGAATTATGAATACATGTGAGGATTCTTGCGGAGCGTTTTTATATGATAGGACGCAATTTCCTATCATATAAAAAAAGACATGGACAGTCAGACAGGAATGTTCTCTTTCATTCCCATTTGACTGCCCATGTCTTTTCCGCTATATTTTTCTCATTTCAAATCGATGCCCGCAAAGACTCGTAAACATATTCTGCGCGGCCAACCTATTTTGCCAGATTGACAAACTTTGTGAACTCCGGTTGCCAGAGCAGATTGACGGTTCCGATCGGGCCATTTCTCTGTTTTGCGATGATGACTTCCGCAATGTTCGGTGTATCGGTGTCTTTATTATAATAATCATCACGATACAAAAACATCACGACATCGGCATCCTGCTCGATTGCTCCGGATTCTCGAAGGTCAGAAAGCATCGGACGGTGATCCGTTCTCGTCTCACAGGCACGGCTAAGCTGAGACAGTGCAAGCACCGGAGCGTTCATCTCACGCGCTAACGCCTTCAACGATCTCGAAATCTCTGAAATTTCCTGCTGACGGTTATCACTTGATTTTCCGCTTCCGCTCATCAGCTGAAGGTAATCGATGATAATCATGCTGAGTCCATGCTCAAGTTTCATCTTTCTGCACTTTGAGCGCAGTTCCGTAATCGAGATACCCGGAGTATCGTCAATGATCAGATTGGAATTGCCGATCACACCAATTCCCTCGACAACCGCATCCCAGTCGGAGTCCGTCAGATTTCCGTTTCTAAGTTTCTGTGCGTCAACATTCGACTCCATCGCCAGCATACGGTTAACCAACTGCTCCTTGGACATCTCCAGACTGAACACCATGCACGGCAGACCTTTGCGCACCGCCACATGATCGACCAGATTCAGCACAAATGCCGTCTTTCCCATAGACGGACGTGCCGCAATCAATACAAGGTCGGACGGTTGCATACCGGAAGTTTTGTAATCCAGATCAATAAATCCGGTCGGGATTCCGGTTACACTTCCCTGACTCTTAGAGGCGACCTCAATCTTCTCCAACACATTCAGAGCGACCTGGCGGATCGGCACAAACTCTCCACCTCCACGGCTCTGAAGCAGATCAAAAATCGTCTTCTCCGTAGTCGCAAGAATCTGATCCAGAGGCTCCTTACCTGCATAACAGGTATTCGCAATCGTCTCATTTACATGGATCAGTTTTCTCAAAACAGCTTTCTCACGAACAATATTGGCGTAAGACCGCACATTCGCAGACGTCGGCACTGTTGTGATGATGTCGCGGACAAAGTCAAGACTGCTGACTTCCGGAGGTACATCCTTTTCCTTCAAACGGTCCTGAAGCGTGATCAGATCGACCGGCTTGCCCTCATTAAAAAGCTCTACCATCGTCTCAAACATGATACCGTACTGCGTCTGATAAAAATCAGAAGCCGTCACGATCTCAGAGGCAGCAATGATCGCCTCCCTGTCCATCAACATGGAGCCGATCACCGACTGCTCTGCCTCAATGCTGTGAGGAGCCACCCTTTTCATCAAAGGTTCATCCATACATTTGTTTCTCCTGTATTCCTCTTTGCACCAAAACATTTATGCAGACAGGACCCACGCGCTCCTCGCACCTAAAATCCGTCTGCATATCTGCCCGGCACTCTGCATTTCTGCATATTGCCTTAATATGCTTATGCTTCCGTTACCTTAACCGTCAGCTTTGCAGTTACATCTTTGTGCAGTTTTACAGGAACCTCATGCGTACCAAAGGTCTTGATTGCTTCTGGAAGAACCATCTTCTTCTTGTCAATCTCCAAGCCAAGCTGATCCTTTGCTGCGACTGCAATCTCCTTGCTGGAGACAGAACCGAAGGCTCTTCCGCCCTCTCCCGCTTTCATCTTCAGGGTTACGGAAAGCTCTCCGATCTTCTCTGCGAGTGCCTTTGCCTCAGCGAGCTGTTCTGCTGCAACCTTCTCTGCATTTGCCTTCTGAAGTTTCAGATCGTTTAAGTTCTTTGCGGTCGCCTCAACACCGAGCTTCTTCGGCAGGATGAAATTGCGCGCATATCCGTCATTTACCTTTACAATCTGTCCCTTTTTTCCAAGTGCTTTTACGTCTTCCAGTAATACGATTTCCATTATGAAATATCTCCCTTCTCTAACATCTGGTCGATGACCGCCTTGACACGGCGTTTTGCCTCCTCGACCGTCATTTCTTTCAGCTGAGCGCCTGCAATCGTTCGATGACCTCCGCCTCCCAGCTGTTCCATCATCACCTGCACGTTGACCTCGTCAATCGAGCGTGCGCTGACATAGATGACTCCGTGAAGCTCTGTGAGCACCACAGAAGCCTTGATGCCCTTGATCTCAAGCAGTTCGTTTGCTGCCTGGGCACCGACAACAGTCGGACTCTCAAGTCCTTCCGCCGGACATTCTCCAATTGAGAATGCATCCCGGTAGACCTCCGCAGAAGCGATTGTCTCCGCCTTTGCTCTGTAATCCACCATATTATCGCGGAACAGCTTGCGAACTCGCGTCACATCTGCTCCACAGCGCCGTAAGTAAGCGGCTGCCTCAAACGTGCGAACGCCCGTCTGATTGGTAAAGTTATTCGTATCAATGACAATGCCGGCATACATCGCATCTGCCTCCGCCGACTTGATCTTGATTCCGTCTGCGATGTACTGAAGCACCTCTGCAACCATCTCACATGCGGAGGATGCATACGGCTCCACATACGAGAGCACCGCATTTGAGATGATCTCACTGCTCTGTCTGTGATGGTCGAGAACAACGATCGTCTTCACCATCTTGAGCAGTTCCGGGGCATCGGTGATGCTCGGACGGTTTACGTCCACAACGACAAGCATTGTGTTGGCATCCACAAGCTCCGCGGCCTGCGCTCCCGACAGGAACATATCATCCGGATACTCCGGGTTGTCGACAAATCGATCCATCATCGGTTTTACCGAGGTCGTGACCTCGTTGATCACGATATGCGCCTTCTTATTCAGCGCCGTCGCAATTCGGAAAATACCGATCGAAGAGCCAAAACAGTCAATATCACCGATCCGATGTCCCATAATCAGGAGACGATCCTTCGTCTCCATTAACTCTCGCATCGCATGTGCCTTGACACGTGCCTTGACGCGGGTCGCCTTCTCAAGCTGTTGAGATTTTCCGCCGTAATACTGAATCCGGCTTCCATCTTTCAGAACTGCCTGATCTCCGCCACGACCAAGTGCCATATCAATCGCAACACGCGCATAATCATAATTCTGCGCGTAAGTGTCTCCATTCATACCGATGCCAATGCTCAGCGTCACCGCCATCTCATTTCCGATGTTGACGGTCTTTACATCCTCCAGAATCGAGAATCTCTCCTCCTGAAGTTGCTGAACATATTTCTGCTTGATGATAAAGAAATACTTGTCTTTCTCCAGCGTCTTTACCACACCGTCCATCGCACTGATGTACTTGTTGATCTTTCGGTCAATCAGAGCTGTCAGCAGAGAACGACGTACTTCCTCCACACTCTCAAGTGCCTCATCGTAATTGTCGAGGTAGATCAGTCCGGCAACCATCTTCTCATCCGTGATCTCCTGCAAACAACGCAACATTTCTGTCTCATCGAACAGATAGATCGCAAGCAGTTTCTGTCTGCTGACCAGTGCTTCCTTTTCCTCCTCCTCGGAACTGCTCACATAGATCGGCTGAATATCCAGTCGAAATTTCTTGTCCCCATAAGAGGTATGAACCAGAACCATTCCATCATCCGGCACCAGATCATTCCGAGTCAGGTTGGGAAAAATGGAAAGAAGGCTTTTTCTGTTTCCTTTTTCTGTCTGTATCGCTTCCTGAAATGAGCGGTTCATCCAAAGCAGTCGTCCATCTTCATCTGCCAGCGCATATGGGATCACCATATCCGTCAGCAACTGCTTCTGAATCCACGCATATTCGGAAGAAAACTCCACCAGACCGCCAAGAATTCGCTTGTGACTGTACACATAAATCCAGACCGCCGTTCCTATGTAGCACACGGTAAATGGAATCATCACCAGTGCGCCCACACGGCTTACCAGAAACAGTGCGATATTCCCGCATACCAGAAAGACAGAAAGCACAATGGGCCAGGACAGATATCCCTTGAGCTGTCCCTTTACCACGATATTCTCTTTCATACTTTTGTTCTCCTTGCCGAATTCCTGAGAATTCCAACAGTCATATCATACGCTTTACCCCTGATTATACCATACCAAACGCCAAACGTCCACAATGAACACAGTATCCATACACAGGAACCGGCAACCAATCTTTTTTCGATCTCAAGATTGATGTTGCCGTCCTTCAAAGTTTTTCACACAGAAAATTTCCACCGGCAGACGGGAACCAAGATTGTCTTTTTCTCAAAATTATACTAAAATGAAAAGGTGACTTTTGATTGGAACTTTTCCTGTGAAAGGAAACATACGAAATATGAAAAAGGAGATTATCTTATTATGATTAAAAAAGAAATTTCTGAAATCAAGCGCCAGTTCACCCCCAACAGTTGCTCGATCTCCCGCATCTGTGGCTGTTATGTGGACGGAGAAAAGAATAAAAAAGCGACCTTGAAGGAGGCTTTTCTCTCCCTCCCCGAAGAGGATATGTTCAAATATTTCGAGATTTTGAGAAAAAATCTCTCCGGAACACTCGGAAAAAATCTTCTGAATCTGGAATTTCCACTCTCTGCCGAGGGCGAGGGTACCCCGCATGAGCTGCTGATGAAACTGCGCGCTACACGTCTGACTGATGATGAACTGCTCGACACATTCTACGACCAGATTATCGAGAGCTATGACTATGTCGGCAACTTCCTGATCCTGCTGATTCACGATGCCTATGACATCCCGGGACGCACCTCCGACGGAATTGAGATGGAGGATGCCTCCGACGAGGTTTACAGCTACATTCTCTGTTCGATCTGCCCGGTCGATCTCTCCAAGCCGGGGCTCAGTTACAATGAGATCGAGAGCAACTTCCAGAACCGTATCCGTGACTGGGTTGTCGGAATGCCGGAATGGGGCTTCCTCTTCCCCGCATTCAACGATCGCTCGACTGATCTCCATTCAACCCTTCTCTACACAAGGAAGAGTGAGGATCTACACGACAGCGTTGTCGAGCGGATTCTCGGCTGTCCGCTCCCGCTCCCGGCAGGAAGCCAGAAAGAATCGTTTCAAGCGATCATTGCGGACACGCTCGGAGATGCCTGCGACTATGAGACGGTCAAGACAATCCATGAGAACCTCAATGAACTGATCTCCGAGCACAAGGACGATCCGGAACCAGTCGTTCTCGACAAATATCAGGTCAAGACTCTGCTCGAAAACAGCGGAGTCGAGGAAGAGCAGCTTGAAAACTTCGACCAGAACTTCGATGAGACTGCCGGCGAGCGCGCCTCGATCTACGCTTCCAACATCGCAAGTACTCGCGCCTTTGAGGTAAAGACACCGGATGTCGTCGTCAAAGTCAATCCGGAGCGCACCGACCTCGTCGAGACGAGAGAGATCGATGGTCGCCAGTGTCTCGTCATCACGATCGACGGCGGAATCGAGGTAAATGGAATTCTTGTAAACCAGAATGGTGGAATAACTACAGAAAAGAATACAGAAAATTAATTCATAGTTTCTGAAATACAGAATTGTCTGAGCATCGACTTAAATGTGCAAATGGCGACTTGAATGTGTGAACAGCAATTTAATATGCGAACGGCAATTTTAATAAATGAACGGCTCCGGTCGCCTTTTCGACCTACCTGGAGCCGTTTTTTATTTTTTTAACTCTTTACCTGAAATTTTGTCAGCTCCTCACTTCATCGCCCGTCTCACCTTAAAGTAATACGGAATCTCCACGAGAAGCATCACACTCCATCCGCAGGCACATGCGATCGCAACTCCATAGATTCCCATTCTCGGAGCAAGAATCCATGTAAAAATCACTCTCAGCGTCGTCTGAATAAACGTTCCGAGAAGCGTCATCTTCATCATTCCCATTCCGCGATAAAATCCCTGAAATCCATTCGTAAATGCCGGAAAAATATAAAAGAACGCCATCGTTCCGAGATACTGCGCACCGATCATCACAATCGCCCTCGCATCCTCCCCGGTCACAAAGAGTCCGACAATCGGTTTTCGAAGCAGTAACACCGTCCCACAAATCAGCACCCAGTAGAGAAACTCAAGGCAGAGTCCATCGCGAAATCCTTTATGAAGTCTCTCCTCCTTCTTTGCCCCACGATTCTGTGCGACGAAGGTCGTGATTCCATGGGAAATGCTCTGCTCCGGCATGCACGCAAAATCATCGACCCGGTTTACCGCATTGAAAGCTGCAATCGTGTTGACTCCGAGCGTATTGACCGATCCCTGAATCAGAAGTTTTCCGACCGGCTGGCACGACTGCTGAAGTGCTGTCACCGTTCCATACTGAAGCGTCGTCTTCAAAAGCCCCATATCCATCCGAAACTCGCCTCTCTTCAACTGGAGAAGCGGAATCTTCCGGTATACATACCAGATCGAGAGTCCGGCTGAGACTGCCTCCGCGACAACCGTCGTGACTGCCGAGCACACGATTCCAAAACCGAGGATTCCGATAAAAATCAGATCAAGAACCCCATTCAAAATCGAGGAAAACATCAAAAATTTCAGCGGAGTTTTTGAATCTCCCACACTCTTGAGTGCCGATGCCAGCGCGTTATAGAAGTAGGTAAACGGCGCTCCGAGAAAGATGATTCTCAGATAAATAGATGTCATATTCATCAGCTCCTCGGGCACATTGAGCACTCTAAGCAACCACGGTGTGAAGAAAATCCCGAGCGCAATCACTGCCAGCGAAAAATACAGCCCAAACAAAACCGCAGTCGCCATCTCCCGCTTTAGTTTCTCATACTGCTTTCCACCAAAAAATTCACTCATCAGTACACCGGCACCCATACAGATGCCCGATATTCCAAGAATGACAATATTCATAACCGGACTCGCCATTCCCTCAGAAGCCAGTGCTTCCTTTCCGATAAATCGTCCCGCGATGATCGAATCCACCGCATTGTAAGTCAGCTGAAACAGATTTCCCAACACCAGAGGAATCGAATATCCAAGCAAATGTTGCGGGATTTTTCCCTCTGTCATATCTACCACTGCCATCTCATTCTCCTCCTCATTTTTCTCTGTGCGTTAATTCCGCACTCTTTTCTTTGTATATTAATTACTATTTCACACTCTCTACTCCGGACAAATTCAGTTCGCAAGGAATTTTCTCAATGTTGTAATACCTGATTTCCGATTTTTCAAACATCTCGATCGCTTCCTGACCATTGACTGCCGTAAAGACACTCTTTCATTATACTCTCCTGAGATGTTCTGTCAATTTATTGTCCTTATAATAAGCACTCTCGCAGAGCGTTTTTGTATGATAGGATGCAATTTCCTATCATATAAAAAAGTGCCACAGAACTTCTGGATTTCCCTTACCATTCTGTGGCACTTTCTAATTCAAATTATACAGCCCTCAAACTGTCATTAACCTTTTAGTACTTAATTTACGCCTTCTCAATTCGGATCACGGATTTTTCTCCCCTTGATACCATGCCCTTCTTCAGAAGTGTAATCTTCTCTCCGCTTGTGAAAATCACCGGAGATACGGTCTTCTTACCTGCACTCTTCACATAGTCGAGATCTACTTTTACAAGAACATCTCCACTCTTTACACGGTCGCCCTGCTTTACAGAAACCTCAAATCCTTTTCCGTTCAGCTCTACCGTGTCGATTCCAAGATGAATCAGAATCTCAGAACCATCATCGGAACGAAGTCCAACGGCATGTCCGGTCGGGAATACTACTTCTACAATTCCGTCTACCGGAGACTGAACAATGCCCTCTGTCGGCTCAATTGCAAATCCGTCGCCCATCATCTTCTGAGAGAATGCCGGGTCCGGAACCTGCTCCATCGGAATCACATTTCCTGTGATCGGTGCAGAAAACTCTGCCTGCTTCGGTGCAGATTTTGTCTCTTTCTTCAATGCCTCACGCACATTTGCAGCGATTCCCTCAACCTTCGGTCCGTAAATAACCTGAATGTGAACATCGCTTGAGTGAACGAAGCCCATTGCACCAGTTTTCTTCAGTCTCGGCTCATCGACTGCGGACATATCCTTTACGTCTACTCTCAGTCTGGTCAGGCAGTTGTTAACTACCTTGATGTTGTCCTTGCCACCAAGACCCTCGATGATCTCAAGTGCCTGTGCAAGCTGTTTGTTGCCGATCGATGCAGTGCCAGCAGTCTCGGTCTCTTCCTCGGAATCTTCATCTGCAACATCGATAGACAGATTCTTCTTTGTCAGATAAGTCTTGAATACCAGGTAGTAAGCGATGAAGAAGAACGGTCCTACAATCACGATCCAGTACCAGTGAGACCCCGGCTGGAAAACGCCCCAGATGAAAAAGTCGATCAGACCACCACCAGTATTACCAACGATAACCTTGAATGCTGCCATCAGCATGAAGGAAATACCACCCATGATTGCATGGAAAACAAACAGTGGCGGTGCTACAAACATGAAGGAGAACTCCATCGGCTCAGTAATTCCGGATACTACGCTGGCTGCAACGCCTGCGATCATCAGCGCCTTTACACGTGCCTTCTTCTCTGCCGGTGCGGTGCGATAGATTGCAAGTGCTGCACCCGGAAGACCAAACATCATCATCGGCATCTTGCCCTGTCCAAGGAATACGGTGAACGGCTGAAGCTCAGACAGATCTACCTTATCTACGAACTGAAGGAAGATGTTTAAGCATCCCTCAACGCCCTGGAACACACCACCGATTGCGGTGGTACGGAAGATACCATTCAGAACGTGATGCAGACCGGTCGGGATCAGCAGACGCTCTAAGAATCCATAACAGAATATTCCTGCCAGACCTGCAGCGGAAATCAGACCGCCGAGTGCATCGATTCCCATGGAAATCGGAGCCCATACAAGCGGAGCAACCAGACCTACAACCGTCATAGCCAGAATTACAACGAGTGCCACGAAACGTTTTCCACCGTAGAACGATACAGCTACCGGGAATGTTACTTTGTGATACTTGTTGTGAAGTGCTGCCGTCACGATACCAGTGATCATACCGGCAACTGCACCCATATCCATCGTCTCAACGCCAAGAATCGTGGATATTTTCAGTGCACTGAAATCCATAAAACCAGAATTAATCATACAAGCGGATGCCACCAGGAATGTATAATATCCGATGAAACCCGCAAACGCCGCAATTTCCTTCTCTTCCTTAGCAAGTCCGAATGCAATCGAGATTGCAAACAGAACCGGGATCAGGGTGAATACAATGCCGGATACCTTGTTGATTGTCGTGATGATGAAGTGAAGAATTCCTACCGACAATACCGGTACAGCAGCCTGTACCTGTGCCTTTAACAGCGCAGCACTGAGTCCCAGAACAATACCACAAGCCGCCAATGCCGCAATCGGCATCAGCAGGCTTCGGCCAAGGTCTGAGAAGAAGTTCATGACTTTGCTCTTGTTCATACTAAACCTCCCACGCCACGGATCCCAAACCGTGGCGCCTTTCACATGTTTTCTGCTTCCCCTCTGTTGTGTTACATTTGCCTTAATAATTATTTCATATTCTATACGTTGTGCACACAGTCCTCTTTTCTCCCAAATTTCTGTGTCCTTACAGCTTCTTCGGTCTCTTCAATGATGTCTGCTCTGATGCCCCCATGATGTCATATGTTTCTCATATATTTACTCAAAAGAGCAACTTCCAAAACACTTAACAATTACTTTAACTCCGGCCACATTCCCTTGTTTGCCTCGATCAGGGCATCCAGAACCTTTCTAGCCTTCTTTGCATCGCCGACCAGACGGTTCAGGGTGAATGCCTGAAGAGCCTTCTCATAGGAGTGCTCATAGTAAGCATCTACGATCAGCTTCTCGCTGGATACCTGGTTTACAAGAAGACCAAGATAGAACTGCGGGATGTTGCCGACTCTCATCGGGCGCGGTCCGTTGATACCCAGCTCACAAACAACCTCAACCATTGCATCGTCCTGCATGTTTGCGATTGCACCGTTGTTTTCAACGATCAGGATGTGACGGCTGTTCTTGTTATATGCGATTGCCTCTGCAACCTTGATCATCATCTCTGCATGTGCATCGGAGATAGCGTGGAAACGATCTCCTAACTTACCTTCCTTGATAACTTCTGCACACTCGCTGAAGACTCTCTTCTCACGTCCAGCCATAACCTCATCTGCTCTGGTGAAGTTCGGATTAAGGTGCTGTACCTTGTAATCCGGATACAGATAGTACTGGTCATAGGTGTTCGGCAGGTAATCCGGGAAGTCAGACATGATGGTCTGTACCATTCCATAAGTATCCAGCCAGGACTGATCTCTCTGCTCTGCATCCTGCGGAAGGAAGCCGTTCTTTGCGATCATCTCACGGATCTTCGGAAGCAGGTCCTCACCGGTATGTGCATCATAGATGTGGGTGAACCAACCATAGTGATTCAGACCGAAGTATACCGGATCAAGATCCTCCCAGTTGCATCCAAGCAGACGGCTGCAGGAACGTACTACGTTCTCCGGCTGATCACAGATGTTTAAGATTCTCTTATCATCCGGGAACTCTCTGCGCAGTGCCTCTGCTACGATAGCTGCCGGGTTGGAGTAGTTTAAGATCCATGCATCCGGAGCATAGTTACGAATGTCATGAACAGCCTTGATCATGTCTACGCAGGAACGCAGGCCGTAAGCCATTCCACCGGCACCACAGGTCTCCTGTCCGATCATTCCCATGGACAGCGGAATGTGCTCATCTTTTGCACGCATCGGAAGACCACCAGCTCTCATCTGCATGAATACGAAATCCATTCCCTCGTATGCTTCCTTGATGTCGGTCGTGTAGGAGAAGTCAAGCTCCGGGAAACGCTCTTTGAACAAGATCTCACCGTACTTTCCGATCGGCTCCTGACGCTCTGCATCGATATCAAACAGAACCAGTTTCTTTAACGGGAATTCCTCTCTCAGTCTTACGAAGGACTTTAAGAATCCCAGTGTATAAGTGCTTCCTCCACCTACGATACATACATTATAACTCTTCATTGCTACTCCTTTCTCTCTCTCGAGATACCCTCTTCGTTTCTGTTGACATCATCATACACGTTTCTCAATAAGATGTAAATAGTTTCTGTTTGTTCTGATTCAAGTCTCATATTTTATTATTTATTACTCTTATGGTAATTTTTTTCATTGACAAATAGGATGTTTTTGCCATAAAATAAAAAACAGAAAAGATAGAATTTATGCAAGATTCCCACGTTTTTTAAAAATGCACAAAAGTATCCCGAAAAAGGAGGATTTCATGTTTCCGCTTCAGTTAAACGATCAAATTATTCAGAGCCTGAGCAAAAATGAACTGAAAATTCTTCAGTATGTGTACGGTCACAGTTCAGAGACCTGCGAGATGAGCATCCACGAATTTTCGAGGGTGATTTCCTACTCCCCGGCGACCGTGCTCCGCTTCTGTCGAAAGCTCGGCTTCTCAGGCTTTGCCGAGTTCAAGTACGCACTCCGCACAAATGCATCCAAGCAGCCGGATCAGGAAAGTGTCGATTTCGCGTCCGAGAAACTTCCGACCTCGATCTCCATGGAACGTCAGGTCATGATCTCCGCAATGTTCAACAACATTTCCGGGACCTCCCATCTTATCTCTCAGGATCTCCTCGAGCGCACCTTCGCCTTCTTTGACAGTGATTGTCCAATCTACATCTTTTCGCCCGCCGGAATCACGGAGATCCCATGCGACTACTTTGAGAAACTGCTCTTCTCGATCGGTCGTCAGAATGTCTACCGAACTGCCTCCGCGCGGATGTGCGAGCATCTTCTGTACTCGGTGAACCGAAAATCCCTGCTGATTCTCGTCAGCACCTCCGGAAATTTTGGTCCGACCGAGCGCCTTGCGCGAGTTGCAAGCACAAACAACATTCCGATCCTCGCAATCACTCCGTACTCAAGCAACAACATCGCCTCCCTTGCTGACATCAACTATCGATTTTTCACCGACCAGAGAGAAAACAGCGGTGCAGAATTCACTTCGCGTCTGCCAATTTTCTACATCATCTGCGCGATCATCAACTGCTATCTCGACTACAAACAGAAAGGAGATTCCCATGATTCCGATCTTTGAACAGGCACACTCACTCTTTCTGACTCCGACCGAGTCCGAGATTCTCGACTGGTTTGAGAATCATTTTCCTCAGTGCCTCTATATGAACCTCGAGGAGATGAGCGATCAGCTCTATACCTCAAGCGCAACGATCGTCCGCTTCTGCCAGAAGCTCGGATTCAAAGGTTTCAATGAGTTTAAATATCAGCTCCGCCAACAGCTCAAGGAACAGAAAAATTCTGCACTCTTCTCTGATAACATCATTGAACACTCTCTTGCGCTCTTTCGTGACAATCTCGAACAGCTCGATCTCGATGCGCTTCAGGAAGTCGCCAATCTTCTGACCAGCGACCGCACAATCTACATCTGCGGTTCCAATCTGAGTTCTCTGATTGCAAGTTACCTGCATGCGGTGCTCTCAAGCCTTGATTACAGCTGTATTCTGATCGAATGGCAACGCCTTCTCGGCAGTCTGATCGGACAAATGAGCCGGGATTCGGTTTTATTGATTGTCAGAGCGCACGGAGATCCCCAGTACTATCAGTCCATCATGGAGACGGCCTTCGAGCGAGGCATCAAAACAATTCTTCTCACCTGTGAACGGGACAGCCCTCTCGTCTCTCTGAGCACGTTTGCGTTCTTCTCAAACGATCATAATCAGGAGCTCGCCAATGTCGATACAAACCCCAGAATCGGTCTCTTCGCGATTGCGCAGATCCTGATCGAACTTGTGACCCTCAAAAAGAGACACGTTTCCTCCACCCCTCATCCGACAGAAGAACCCTCCATTTTCCCGAATGAGAAAGATTGATTTTTCTGCCCAAACTAAAAAAGCGGATACAAAACAGATTTTTAAAACCTGCTCTGTATCCACTCTCTCATTTTTTGAATCCTTGTTCCGCGATCTTCTAACGCACTTAAAACACTATTTGAGCATACCCGGCTTCGGGAAGTATCGGAACAATACTTTTGCAATGATCTTTTCCCGCTTCACATAGGTATTCTGCCATCTGCGCGCATCCAGCGAATAGTTTCGGTTGTCTCCCATCATAAAATAGGAGTCCTCCGGCACCTCAAAATGCATCGCTGGCTCAGGTTCCATCGGCTCGCGAATGTACGGCTCATCCATCGGTTCACTTGAACCGTTTAAGTAAACCTTTCCATCCACAATGTCGATCGTGTCCCCGGGCATACCGATGATTCTCTTCACATAGAAAATCTTCTCATTGTCCGGGAAGCGGAAGATCACAATGTCGCCTCTCTGCGGATCTTCAAACTTGTAGCTGAGTCTCGAACCGATCACGCGGTCTCCCGTCATAATCGTGTTCTCCATCGAACCGCTCGGCACTTCGCTGTTGGCAATGATAAATGTATTCAGCGCCCACGCAATCACAGCCGCCGAGACGATGATTTTCAGCCACTCCCAGACTTCACGTTTCCAGCTCGTCTTCTTCTCGTCATGCGGAATATCCCAGTTTTCGGGAGGTTCCGGCTGTCCATCTACTTTGTTCTCCTCGCACTCCGGCTCGTTTGGCTCTTCGCCCGGAAATTTTTCTTTTTTTCTGTCTTCCTTCATTTCAGTCAAACCTGCTTTCCGGCGCTGATATTTGATGTTTCCCTGTTCACACTGTTCACAAATCCTGCGAACAGGAACCTGATTCTCTCTGTCTCACCGACACCTTCTCTTTGGACTTTCGCCTATTTACTACGATACTGCTCCAGAAGACGATTGATTCGCTTCGTCGGATTCAACAGCTCGCTCAGAGAATCGTCGTGATTCAGGTTATCGATAATCAGCGCAATATACTTGCTCATATCCACATTGATATAATACGGACGGGACAGAAGCTCCGGAGTCTGGTAAACGAGATTCGTCGTCAGAATCCGGTCAATGATACCGTTCTCATAGTACTCATCAAACTTTGCAAGACCGTTCGTGAAGAGACCAAAGGTTGCACAGATGAAGACTTTTCTTGCCTTTCTGCGCTTGAGTTCCTTTGCGACATCCTGCATGCTCTCGCCGGAAGAAATCATATCGTCAACGATGATGACGTCCTTGCCCTCTACGCTTGAGCCGAGGAATTCGTGTGCAACGATCGGGTTTCGTCCATTGACAATCTTCGTGTAGTCACGACGCTTGTAGAACATACCCATGTCCAGTCCGAGCACATTTGCAAAGTAAACTGCACGGCCCATACCACCCTCATCCGGGCTGATGACCATCATGTGATCGCTGTCGATCTGAAGATCTGTCTCGGTCTTGAGCAGATACTTGATGAACTGGTAGATCGGCTGAACCGTCTCGAATCCCTTTAACGGAATCGCATTCTGGACACGAGGATCATGTGCGTCAAACGTGATAATGTTCTCAACGCCCATGCGGGTCAGCTCCTGAAGAGCAAGTGCGCAGTCAAGAGACTCTCTGCTCGAGCGCTTGTGCTGACGGCTCTCATAGAGGAACGGCATGATAACATTGATACGGCGTGCCTTTCCCGTCGTTGCTGCAATGACACGCTTCAGATCCTGAAAATGATCGTCCGGAGACATGTGATTCGTCATTCCGCACAGAGAATAAGTCAGGCTGTTGTTGCATACATCCACCAGGAAATACAGATCATCACCACGGACAGACTCCTCAATCGTTCCCTTTGCCTCACCGGAACCAAAACGCGGGGTCTTTGCCTCAATGATATAGGAATCCTTCTGATATCCCGCAAATGCGATTGTAGACTTGTGCTCGCTCTCCCGCTCCTTGCGCCATTCTACCAGCCATGCGTCAACTTTGGCGCCCAGCTCAGCACAGCTCTTCAGCGGAATCAGGCCCAGCGGGCCAACCGGAATGGTCTCAATGGTTTTCTCTTCGTAGATCATTTCATCCTCCATATATAATGTGAAAAACGCGCCCGGAACCGTTTCTGTTCAGACGCTCCGCAAACCACGTTCTCGCAAGGTGATTAATTGCTTCATTTTCTTCTTTTCTCGCAATTATTAACGTATCCTTTATAACATTATGCACCGATGAAGTCAAGCCAATCACGGAAACTTTGCCTTTTTTCTATCTTCATACAAATTCTCACACGGATGTCATTGTTTTTTTCACTCGAATGTCCCCGCCATAAAGCGGAATCATCATATAGCTACTCATAATTCTCGAGGTCACGCGGTCTGAGTAGGTATCCCGCATCATATCCATCGACAAATTCGTCGAGATGATCGTGCCTTTCTTGCGGTTGATTCTCTCATTGATGCAGTAGAAGAGCTGAGAGGAGACAAAGGTATTATTGACCTCAGTTCCCAGATCGTCAATAATCAACATCTCGCACTCCAGAATGTGACGGTATGCCTCCTCACAGTCCTCCTCTGCCCCCCGGTTGAACTTATATTTGGAAAAAATCTCAAACAGATCCGGCGACGACAGATAGATCACCGACACATACCGGTCCATCAGCGCCTTCGCAATGCAGTTTGTCAGAAATGTCTTTCCAACTCCGGTGCTTCCCGTAAACAGAATGTTCTGTCCACTGTTCGGAAAATTCTCTGCAACTTCCTGACAGCGTTTCACGACGAGTTGCATGTAGGAGAGCACCGTGCGATTCAACCCCGGAAGCAGCTGCTGATCGTCATAATAGGCAAACGTCAATGTATTAAAATTCTCACGCTTCAAAACTTCCTCAATATTCGACTGTGCGTAGAGAACCTGAAGCCGTTTTCTCTCAAAGCAGTGACAACGATGACCATTCGCATAGCCAGTATCCTGACACTCCCGACAGCGGTATCTCATCTCCATGTAATCTGCCGGGTATCCTCCTGCTGTCAAAAGAATCTGCTTCTGCTCCCTCAAATCAGAAAGTTTTCTCCGGAGTGTCTCGCGCGCATTCGGGTCTCCGTGCAGAGCCATTCTCGCGCACTCTGCCCCGCTCCCCGCAATCTCCTGATCGAGTTTCTCAATCTGAGGAATCCGGCGGTAAACCTCCTGAACCCGCGCGTCTCTCTCAACCCTGTCCTTTCTCTGCTGTTGCTCATACTCCCGCATCAGCGCATTGTACTGGGAATTGCTCAGTGCCATCTGTCACTCCTCTCACTTTCTCTTGTCTTGCTCTTTGTTTTTTCAGCTTTTTCTTTTCTAGCTTTTTCTTTTCCAGCTTTTTCTCGGCGCTCTCTTAGAACAGTAGGACTTTCTACTGTTCTCCAAGCCAGCCCTTTACCTGATCGAGCACCAGAGAATCATAGTCTGTGCTTCTCTGCTCAAAATTATGAAAACGGTTGACCGGAGCCTTCACCGTTGCCCTCGGACTCTGCCGGTTCTGCGTACTCTGTGTCGTCCGTCGTTTCTCATCGATCTGGTTCACATCTTCCATGCTCTTTACGCCGGCTTCCCGCCAATCAGAGAGAATTTTATCGGCATATCGGAAACTCGGCTTATGCGTGGCTTCCATCGTTCTTCTGCACGCCTCAATGACAAGCTCACGGGAAAATCCGTAGGTCTTAAACCACTTCTCAATCATCTCCCGCTCCCCGTCCCCGGGCTTGCGATCATTCAGACCGAAGGCGCGCATCACGGCAAACGAATCCTTCGTGAATCCGGTCGAGTATGCCTTCGCCTCCTCGACGGTCTGAAATCCCTTCTCATGCCAGTTCATGCCGACTGCTTCAATGTAGCGCACGCTCGTGTGACCATTCTGTACGCAGTACTCGACGAGATATTCAAGCATCTCCGCAGACAGATGAAGTCCCTCATAGAGGTTCGCAAAAATATCCACATCTCTCGGTGTAAAAATTCGATTCAAATATCTCTGCGCAATGTAGAGAAGCTGGGAGAATTCCTCATCATTCTCAAGCTGAGCACTCAGGGACTCCTCCTCTTTCTCAGTCTCCTTTGCACCTTCTTCCTCCGGCTTTGCAGACAGCAGACTTGCGATAAGCGGATCTGTGCTCGCTGATCCCTCTGAGGCAATCGGCACTGCATCCCGGATTCTCGGCTCTCGTCCCCAGATTCCGCTCGTTCTCATTCCCTCTCCGACATTGAGATTTTCACGCTCCGGCTCAACAGCAGACGATTTCTCTGCTTTTTTCGTCTTCACCCGACTGCTCTCCCCCGTCTCTTTCTGACTCTGCTCTTTCGGATTATGCTCTTCCTGCTGATTGATCAGATCGAGCAACTCCAGCTGAATCATCTGAGTTGTCTGACCGGTCTGATTCGCCTGACCTGCCTGACTTATCTGATTTAACGGTTCCGTCTGAGTTATCTGATTGATCTGAGATGTTTGAGTTGTCTGAATTGTCTGCTCCAACGGCTCTATTTGCGCCTGTTGATTTTCCTGTTCTTTCAGCGAAGTTGGGGTTGCCTCCTCCTGTGTCGAAAGCTGAGACTCCACCTCCAGTCCTCTTCTCTGACCGATGACTCTTGCACTGTTCTCTCTCACCTGCTCAATCGGCACTTCCCCAAAGAGTGCAGACAGACCGCCAAGCGAGGGACGTGCCATCTGAAATCCCCTCGTCCCGAGCGTAAACTTTCCACCATCCTGACTTCCACTCTCAGAACGATTTGCAGTCGCCACCGCCGACCGCACCGAGGTATTTACACTGCTACTTTCCTCAACTGCAACCGCCCGTCTCGTCTGCTGGCTCAGAGAATCTTCTGCCTGATCCACCGGACCGTTCTGCACACTCTGAATCATCTGCAAGACTTCTGAGCTGCTCCCTGATCCAGCACTGCGCTCCCGCTCCGGAGGTTCCTGATCCTCAGATGCAAAGAGATCCTCCATCGTGAGTACTGCGCTCTTTCTCGCTCTGGATGAAGATACGCTCTTCGCCCCGCTCTTCCTCGCTGAGATTGTCGCATTCTTCGGACCTACAAGCGCAGTTGCCCCCTTGACTGCACCGACTTTCTGCCAGTAGAGCACAGCCCGCTTCACATCCGCCTCCGTGTGGTTGAGGGCATCCGCAATGGTTCCGACATCCAGTTTTTCGGAGGCGTGACGGAGCAGATAGAGATATACTTTCACATACTCTCCATTCGCATCTGCCATATATCGGTCTATAAATTCATTTGCAACCATTGTTGCCTCTATCTGAAATTTGCATGTCAAATCCATTGTCTTCTCAGTCCTTTCCCGTATCGGTTATCTTGCTTTCGGTTCCTTTATTTTCCATCGTTTTCTAAGGGCAACACGGGTCTGGCACCTCGATGCCAGACCCTATTTTTAAGCCCTGTAAATGCTACGATTTTTATTTTTTTAGTGTATCACATCTTGAAAAAAAAAGAAATAGGAGCACTTATCCACACTCTCGATTGTGGATATTGTGGATATTGTGGATAACTTTTTTGAGTTTCTGAAAATCCAGGAGAAAAAAGCCAGAAATTCCTTATAAATAAAGGGTTTGCAGAATTTTTAGACATTATGTTATGTAAATTAAATAATCCACATAATCTCCGGCACCAAAAAACCGGAAATTATGTGGATTTTGTGGATAACTACTTGCCGAGGAGCTTTTCCCCAACTTTTACAATGTCTCCGGCCCCCATAGTTATCAACAAATCACCGGTGGAACAATTTTCTAAAATAAATGTTTCAATTTCGTCGAAAGTCTCGAAATAATGAACCTTCTTGCCCATTTTCTCCAGTCTGTCCGCAATATCCCGGGAACTGATGCCTAACGTATCGGTCTCTCTCGCCGGATAGATCTTCGCCAAAATCACCTCATCGGCACCGCTGAGGGCTTCTGCAAACTCATCCAGGAATGCCTTCGTTCTCGTGTAGGTGTGAGGCTGGAAGACACACCACAGCTTCTTGTGCGGATAATTCTTTGCCGCGGAAAGCGTCGCAGAGATCTCCTGCGGATGGTGCGCATAGTCATCAATGATCGTGATTCCGGCAAGCTCTCCCTTTTTCTCAAAACGGCGATCGGTTCCGGTGAATGCTTTCAGACCTACCGCACTCTCCTCCTCGCTGATTCCGAGTTCCTTTGCAACTGCAATCGCAGACAGAGCATTGTATACATTATGCTCTCCCGGAACACTCAGCGTAATCCGTCCTGCCTTCTGTCCTCTCTCGACGAGGGTGAACGACGGGTGCGCATACTCATCATAAGTAATATCAGTTGCACTGTAATCGCTCTCGGCGCTGTGTCCCACCGTCACGATCCGGCATCTGAGACCTGCGGTCAGCTCCTGATAATTTGCAATGTCACTGCTGATGACGAGAAGACCACTCTCCGGAAGTTTCTCTGCAAACAGACGGAATGAATGGCGGATATCATCGAGATCCTTGAAGAAGTCGAGATGATCTGCCTCCACGTTCAGAATCACCTCAATTGTCGGGAAGAAAGAAAGAAAGCTGTTCGTATACTCACATGCCTCTGCGACAAACAGATCCGACTTGCCGACACGGATATTTCCTCCGATCGCATGGAGAATTCCTCCGACAGTGACAGTCGGATCTTTCTTTGCCTCAAGCAGAATCTCCGTAATCATCGAGGTCGTTGTCGTCTTTCCGTGCGTTCCTGCAACTGCAATCGCCTGACCGTAGTTCTTCATAATCTGACCGAGAAGGTCTGCGCGGGTCATCATCGGAATTCCCCGGCGCTGTGCCTCCTGAAACTCCGGGTTGTCCGGGTGTACAGCTGCCGTGTATACAACAAGCTCTACCTCGTCCGTGATGTTCTCTGCACGCTGTCCATACATGATTTTTGCGCCGTGAGAGGCAAGCTGATCCGTCAGCTCCGACTCGTGAGCATCCGAACCGCTGATATGAAATTCTTCCTCAAGAAGAATCTCAGCAAGTCCGCTCATGCTGATTCCTCCGATTCCGATAAAATGTACTGCCAGCGGTTTTTTGAAATCTATCTGATACATATGAAATGTCCTCTTCTTTCCTGATTCTTTTTGACTGTTAAAAAATTATTTCTGTCGATTCCAGTCAAATTTTCTCATCATTTTCATTATTTTCTTACTTTGTTTTCTTATTTGATTTCTTACTATAAATGAGCAAGTTCGTGATTTTGCATAAAAGAAAGACACCTTGGATTC
>NZ_CFAHBC010000027.1:0-40557 GCF_983179755.1 Brotaphodocola sp.
TCAGGGTTTTAAACACTGTTCAATCTTTCATTTTCAAGGTTCAGTTTGTTGCTTTGTTTTTCAGCGGCAACTTTTACATTTTATCACGTTGCTTTTGAATTGTCAAGCACTTTTTTATTTTATTTTGAAGTTTTTTGACTTCTTCGTTGTTCACATCTCAGCGGCAACTTTTATATCATATCACATTGTCATTGATCTGTCAATAACTTTTTTATTTTTCTCTGATTTTCTTTTTAAATCAGCGCCCCTTTTTCAGGGGCGAGATTTATAATATCACACACAATCGAGAACGTCAAGCATTTTTTCTACTTTTTCTGTTTTTTTCGTTTATATATATTTTCACGTTTTTCGCGGATATATATTCGCCTTTTCTTTTTCTCTGTTGTTCTCCTCTGCTATCCGTGGATCAACCGTTTCCCCGATCTTCTGCCAGACCTATATCCTACCACAAGAACCAATAATTTCATATAGTAAAATCTCTGACTTAATCTCCGCCAGATAAAAAAATACTGGCAAGAAAGCTATGATCACTCGCCTGCCAGTTTTGATTTTCTGCTCGTTCCAATCGTTCCAATAATTTAATCAAGATAATCAAGACACAATCCCAGCATCGCTAGACCGGTCACTTAATCTTTTCTAATCTTCTCTTGAAAATAAAATCACGGTTTCCACATGACCCGAATTGGGGAACATGTCGCAACCGCGGACGCGCACAACCCGATATCCATGCTCCCCTAAATACTTCACATCCCGTGCGAGTGTCGCGGAATCACAGCTCACATAGACAACGCGCTTCGGTGCCATCTTCACAATCGTGTTCAGGCAGACTTCGTCACAGCCCTTGCGTGGCGGATCTACCACAATCACATCCGCATAGACCTGATTTTTCTCATACTGCTCAGGCAAAATCTCCTCCGCCTTTCCGACAAAAAATTCCACATTCCCAAATCCATTGATCTTGGCATTCTCGCGCGCATCATCGATCGCCTGCGGGACGATCTCAACGCCATAGACCTTCTTCGCCTTCTGTGCGAGGAACAGAGAGATCGTTCCAATTCCACAGTAGAGATCCCAGACGATCTCTCCGCCGTTTAATCCAGCATACTCAAGCGCAGTCTGGTACAGACGCTCGGTCTGAACCGGATTGACCTGGTAAAACGAGAGCGGAGAAATCTGGTATTTGACATTTCCAATATAATCCGTGATAAATCCCGGTCCGTACAGGTTCACGATTTCCTTTCCCATAATTACATTCGTCTTCTCAGTGTTAATACTACAAGAAATACTCATCATGTTCGGATAAAGGATTCTCAACTTTTCCACAAGCTGATCGATTGCCGTAAACTTCTTTACTTTTCCATTCAGGACAAGGCACACCATCATTTCTCCGGTTCGGAAGCCTTTTCGGATCAGGACATGGCGAACAAGCCCGGTATGCGCCGTCTCGTCATACGGGGCAATGTGATATTCTTCCATATGAGTGCGAATGCAGTCGAGAATCTTCTGGTTCTCCTCGACTCCGAGCAGACAGTCTTCGCTCTCGATAATCTGGTGGGTTCTGCCCGCATAGAATCCTGTGATGATTCTTCCGTTCTTATCTCGTCCAAATGGAAACTGTGCCTTGTTGCGATAGCGCCACGGCTCCTCCATCCCGATGATCGGCTCCATCGGAATCTCCGTCAGCCCACCGATTCTCTGCAAATTGTTGCGGATCTTATTCTCCTTGAATCGAAGCTGTGCCTTGTAGCTCATATTCTGAAGCTGACATCCTCCGCACGGACGGGCAACCGGACATTTCGGCTCCGTGCGATCCGGCGACGGCTCTATCACGCGGATGAGTCTCGCAAACCCATACGACTTTTTCGTCTTCATCACACTTGCTTCCACGAGGTCTCCGGTCACCGTGTCTTTGATAAACCATGCAAAACCATCGGTCTTTCCGATTCCCTCACCCTCACTGCTCATGTCCTCGATTCTTACCTGAAACACTTCATTCTTCTTAAATTCCATACACTTATTCCTTTGCTCAATTCTTAACAAAAACTCAAAATTTCGTTATACTTTCTTTCTAATCTTCCCAAATCCTTTAGAAACCGCTCAAACTTTAGACACATTTTTCCAGTAAGATATAACCATGATGTGAGGGAGACAGAAAAACCTTCCGAAACATTCCATAATGAACAATCAACTAAAAAGGTTCGTTATATTATTTACCATAAAAGGGCCTGGTGGCAAACCGCGCGCAACCGTTACCAGGACCGTCCAAAAATATGACGTGACATGATTCCATGACAGAAGACATCACAACATTACATCATAACATTCATCGTCGCGTTTTACCATAGATAGAAAACACCATACAACTACCTCCTTTTGAAAAGGGCTACCACAGGATACGGAATGAATCCGCTTTCTGCGGTAGCCCTTTTCTTTTTCACTTCCACTTTCCACTTTTATTTCGGTATTCTCGGTACTTTTTCTATCAAACAGTTACTTAAAAGTACTCCCTTTGTTTTAGCAGGATAAGACCGCCTTTTTCCCGGTATCCAGTCTCCCACAGCTCCTGAAAGTCCAGCCACTGTGATTCACTGTATGTAACCGTCTTCACCCGCAGACGTGCGTTCGGCGCATCCGGTGTATCCTCCACCTTATAACCAATGAGGAGAAACCAGTGCCACACATAGTCTTCCATCTTAGGATTCTTGTGTTTGAGGATCAGGCATGGAACCGGGTAGCCCGCATCAATCTGATTGCGCAGTCTCTTCCCCGCTTTCTCCCATGGAAGATCTCCGGCGAGAGGTTCGGTGACAAGCTCCGGTGATCCCGCATCACGAAAATACTTCTCGATTCCCTCCATATAGATGTCGAGGCGGTTGATCCCCATCGGACGCGGACTTAAGTATGGGCGCATTTTATCCGCAAAGCGCACATAGTCATCTTTCTCCACGGGATCAAGACTGTACGGGTACAGGTTCGTCATGCCGAAATACTTTGCCAGATAAACGCTGATATCACACGCAGTCTCCGCACCGCATCCGCCTTTTTTCATCATAAATCCCGAGAACCACTCCTGGTTTCCACCAAGAGAGTCCCCAATATAGAAATAGTTCAGTTCTTTTTTCATAATTAAATTAAAACAGTATTCAAACAGTCTTTCCGTCTTTTTTGTTCTCAAAAATCAGATCAATTCTCAGAAGTCTTTCGGATATTGGTCTCGAGGAAACGGTTGTATCCAAGCCATCCCGGATTCTCGCCACCACTCTCAAGTGCCTCAATCATCGTCTCCAGCTTTGCGTCTGCATTGTCTGCAAAGTTCAGTGCAAGCGCCTCAAGCAGAGCCGGCTTCTTCGGGGAACCGTACTCCAACTCACCGTGATGCGCCAGAATACAATGTTCCAACTCAGATGCCAGCTTTTTCGGGAATCCCGGAATCGTCTTGATTCGCTCGCTGAGCATCATCGTGCCGATGATAATATGCCCGAGGAGCTGACCGTCATCGGTGTAATCATTCTCTGGGAACACGGACAACTCTTTCATCTTGCCAATATCGTGGAACATCGCCGAGGTCAGCAAAAGATCACGGTTGAGCGTCGGATATGCATGGGAAAAATAATCGCACATCTTTGTGACACCGAGCGTATGCTCGAGAAGACCGCCCACAAATCCATGATGAACACTCTTTGCTGCGCTGTGAAACTGGAAGGCTTTCGCAAAATCTGCATCCTCCACAAAGTAGCTCTCTGCCAGCTTTTTCAGGTAAGGATTCTTCATGCTTGCAATCAAGTTCAGAAGCTCTGCGTACATCTTTCCAATGTTCTTCTTGGAAACCGGAAGATAGTCTGCCGGAATATACTCGTCCTCGTCTGCCTTGCGAATTCTCTTTACATTGAGCTGACAGGAACCCATGAACATCGTCACATCTGCATCCACAGATACATAGTCCATCGCATCAAAATTTCCGATTCCCGGGGAACCCAGATCCCAGATCTTTGCATCCACGGTTCCCGTCTTGTCCTGAAGCACCAGACTTCCGTACTCTTTTCCCGCCTTCGTCAGAGAGATCTGTCTGCTCTTGCACAGATACACCTCCGAAATTCGCATTCCTTCCTTCAAGCTACCAATATACTTCATTTTTTTCGTTTCCTCTTCTTTCTTTTTTACCTCGTCTGACTTACTTTTCTGACTTTTTTATGCGATCTCTGATCTTTACCTTGAACCGATCGTGACCGGAAATTCCAGCTGTGCGTACTGCTCACGCCCGTTGCGCTCCACGCTAACTGTCGCCTGCTGTCCGACTTCCATTCCATCGACAGCACTCTGATACTCTTTCATCGAAGTAATCGAAGCTCCATTGATTCCGACAATCACATCACCGCTCTGGATGCCCGCATTGTAGGCAGGGCTGTCCGTAACTACATTCATCACATAAATTCCGCTCGGCAGTCCCTGAGCAGTCATGCTCTCAGACACTTCCTGACCAATTACACCGAGATATGGCGCTTGAGCACCATTTGTCAACCTTTCGAGAATCCCCTTATAGTCAGAGATACCCATAATCTGTACCGTCGAATTTACGCTCCCGTCCGCATTTCCCTGGGGTTCCATCGCCCATCCGATGAGTTCTCCCGACGTATTCAGCAGAAATGTTCCCTTCTGAGCATCTGCCGAAATGCGTGAGTACAGCACACGGCACACACGATCTGCCATCAGGGCATTTTTCTGCACATAGGATACATACCCGTAATCGAGAGAATGTACAATTCCGGAAGGACCTCCGACTGCCAGAATCAGATCGCCCTGCCGAACGGTGTAGGAATTTCCCAGTGTGAGAACCTCGAGAGAATCTTTCACACTGTTCTCGAGTGCTCCGATACTGACACTGACAACTGCCATACCCGACACGGTATCTTTCTGCTTGATCTGACCATCCGTCTCCTGTTTCTCTCCAAATACTACCCGGATCGAATCGGCATTCTCAACTGCTGAATCGGGAGTCAGAATCAGGATCTCCTGCCCGTTATCTGCCACAATGGCTCCGGCATACAGACCTGTCGTCTCCATGGAATTGTCGAACCAGTCTGTCCCCTGCTGAACGGAATGAACCGTCACAATTCCCTTCTCTGCCTTCTGCACCTGCATCCGCAGACTGCTCAGCATGGAATTCATATCGTCCACCGTGAAACGGTAATTTTCCATAACCGTCTGCACCTGCTCTTCAATCGGCTCACTCTCTGTCGGTTCCGTCTCATCAGGTGCTGAGACATCGGTCGGTTCATCTTTCGGTATGAATACGGGTGTCTCAGTCGGCTCTTCCTCTCCGAAAAGCCGTCCAGCAAACGGCTTCACTGCCATAAAACTGAACGCAGACACCGCACCAAATATCAGCGCCGTACAGACCACAAAGACCCCGCGCGTGGCAACCTGCCTCTTTGTCAGAGGTTGCTTTACGATCTTTTCGCTGATAAACTGCCGGCTCTTTTTTTCGCCAGATCCTTTCTTAGGACCCTGTATTTCAGGCATCGTAAACCTCCTAACCTCATAATCCTCCCTGAAAAACCTAACCTAATTATAAGGTTCTTCGTTTAATTCTGCAACTACAAACTTTTCGCCATCCTTGTTCCGAATTTGAAGCAAAAGTACATTTCTGTCACGAAAAAACTTTCCGGAAATGATTTCTCAAATTTCAGGAGGTCTTTCACGAAAAAAAAAATCATGATATAATGAGCGTTAACAAGGGAAAACAAGTTTACTTGTTCATCCCGAGTGGCGAATGGCGATCACGATAGCTACGAAGTAGCTTCAAGTACCGAAGGTATGAATCGTGGTATAATGAGCGCAAAAGAAAACCCATAAAACATTATAGAATTTTAGAAATGAGGATTTTGAGATTTAATTATGAATAAAAAAGCATTAAAGACTCTCGAATACGAAAAAATCATCTCCCAGCTGACCGAGTACGCGGGCTCTGCTCCCGGAAAGCTGCTCTGCAAAAATCTTGTTCCGTCCTCGGATTTAAACGAGATCCGTCAGGCACAGGCAGAAACCAGCGATGCCGTAACCCGTGTCCGCATGAAAGGAAATCTCTCGCTGAGCGGAGTTCGCGACATCCGCGACTCCTTAAAGCGTCTCGAGATCGGAAGCGCCTTGAGCATCCCGGAACTGCTCTCGATCAGTTCCCTTTTGACTGTCTGCGCGCGTGCACGCTCCTACGGTCGCCACGATGTGTCCGAGGAATTTCCAGATGACTCCCTCGATGAGATGTTCCGCGAACTTGAGCCCCTGACTCCTGAAAATAACGAGATCAAGCGCTGTATCCTCTCCGAGGATGAGGTTGCCGACGATGCAAGCCCGGGACTCCACAAAGTCCGCCGTTCGATGAGCACCATCAACGACCGGATTCACACCCAGTTAAACAGCGTACTCAATTCCTGCCGTACCTATCTTCAGGATGCCGTCATTACAATGCGTGACGGTCGCTATTGTCTGCCGGTCAAGGCAGAGTACAAGGGACAGGTAAACGGTATGGTTCACGACCAGTCTGCAACAGGTTCCACGCTCTTCATCGAGCCGATGGCAGTGATTCAGCTGAACAACGAACTTCGCACGCTTGAGATTCAGGAGCAGAAAGAGATCGAGGCAGTGCTTGCAACCTTGAGTGAGCGTCTCGCCCCGTACACCGAAGTTCTCGCGATCAATTTACAGCTTTTGACTCACCTCGATTTTGTGTTTGCAAAAGCCGCTCTCTCCCGCCACTACAAGGGAAGTGAGCCGGTTTTCAACACCGAGGGACGCATCCACATCAAGGACGGTCGCCATCCTCTGCTCGACCCGCAGAAGGCAGTCCCGATCACGATCTGGCTCGGTCAGGACTTCGACCTGCTGATCGTCACGGGTCCGAACACCGGTGGTAAGACGGTTTCTTTAAAAACCGTCGGTCTGTTCACTTTAATGGGACAGTCTGGTCTCCACATTCCGGCATTCGACGGCTCCGAGCTTGCTGTCTTCGATGAGGTATTTGCCGACATCGGAGATGAGCAGAGCATTGAGCAGAGTCTGAGTACATTCTCCGCTCATATGACAAGCATCGTCGATATTCTCGGAAAAGCCGACAGCCACTCTCTCTGCCTCTTTGATGAGCTTGGTGCCGGAACTGACCCGACCGAGGGTGCTGCCCTCGCAATCGCAGTGCTGAATTTCCTCCACAATATGAAATGCCGGACGATGGCAACGACCCATTACAGCGAGCTCAAAGTCTACGCCCTCAGCACACCGGGCGTTGAGAATGCCTGCTGTGAATTTGATGTTCAAACGCTTCGCCCGACCTACCGCCTTCTGATCGGTGTTCCGGGAAAGAGTAATGCATTTGCGATCGCAAGCCGTCTCGGTCTTCCGGATTACATCATCGAGGATGCAAAGAGCCATATTGAGACCGAGGATGAGACATTCGAGGATGTGATCAGTCGTCTCGAGGAGAGCCGTGTGACGATCGAGAAAGAGCGCGAGGAGATCCAGTCCTACAAGGCTGAAATCGCAAGCCTGAAGTCCCGTCTGGAACAGAAGGAAGAGCGGTTTGATGAGCGCAAGGACAAGATGATCCGCTCTGCAAATGAAGAAGCCCAGCGCATTCTGCGTCAGGCAAAAGAGACAGCCGACCGCACAATCAAGAACATCAACAAGCTCGCTGCCTCCTCCGGCGTCGACACCCGCGCACTTGAGGCAGAGCGAACGAAGATCCGCGAAAACTTAAAGAAAGTCGACAGCAAGCTCTCATTAAATCAGGAGAGCAAACCGCACAAGGCGATCAATCCGAAGACCCTGCGTCTCGGCGACAGCGTCCGCGTCCTCTCGATGAACCTCAAGGGAACGATCAGCTCCCTTCCAGACGCTCAGGGCAACCTCTTTGTCCAGATGGGAATCCTTCGCTCCAAGGTAAATTTGAGCGACCTTGAGCTGATTCAGGAGAACTCAATCAGTGCACCGGGACTTGACACCCGCAGAAAGGGAAGCGGAAGCAGTTCGATCAAGATGTCGAAATCTTCCACGGTTTCGATGGAAATCAACCTGCTCGGAAAGACTGTCGACGAGGCAATCCCGGAACTCGACAAGTACCTCGACGATGCCTATATCGCCCATCTTCCGCAGGTTCGCGTCGTTCACGGAAAGGGAACCGGTGCTCTGCGCGCAGGTATTCACCGCCATTTAAAGAAGCTGAAATATGTAAAAGAATTCCATCTCGGCGGTTTTGGAGAAGGCGATGCCGGCGTTACGATCGTTGTCTTCAAATAAACAATAAATACTAGACTAACAGGAAAGGGATGAACCGATCATGGCTGAAAAACAGCGAATTTTGATTGTAGATGACGATGAGAACATTGCAGAATTAATCTCTCTCTATCTCATGAAAGAATGTTACGAGACGAAGATTGTAAATGACGGAGAGATGGCACTTCGGGTCTTTCCTGATTTTAAACCAAACCTGATTCTGCTTGACCTGATGCTTCCGGGCATTGACGGATATCAGGTCTGCCGGGAGCTTCGCATGACCTCCCAGGTTCCAATTATCATGCTCTCCGCAAAGGGCGAGATCTTCGACAAAGTGCTCGGTCTTGAGCTTGGCGCAGACGACTACATAATCAAACCGTTTGATTCGAAGGAACTTGTCGCCCGCGTCAAAGCGGTTCTTCGCCGTTATCAGGCAGTTCCGTCACCGGCGACGACAGAGCCGAAACAGCAGGGCGAATATGTGGAATACCCGGATTTAATCGTAAATCTGACAAACTACTCCGTCACCTACTGCGGACACTCCGTGGAAATGCCACCGAAAGAGCTTGAGCTTCTGTATTTTCTGGCTTCCTCCCCGAATCAGGTGTTCACGAGAGAACAGCTTCTCGACCACATCTGGGGATATGAGTACATTGGTGACACAAGAACTGTGGATGTCCACATCAAACGTCTGCGTGAAAAGATCAAAGATCACGCAAATTGGGCACTGACAACCGTCTGGGGAATCGGCTACAAGTTTGAGGTGAAAAAGTAATAAAAAAAGAGCGGATCAAATTTTGATCCGCTCCGCTACTTCCCCGGCAATCGCAAATCGTCGATTTCCAGTTCCGGCAATCACACCGCTCTTTCCTTTCTGAAACACTCGAATCAGATTTCCCTCCTTAATCTCGTGCCTTCTCAGAAATTCCATCACGGCAGAATTCCCCATCATCCATTTGACTGTACCAGATTCTCCAACTTTCATTTCCCACAACGACTGCATGATTCACCCTCCCATGCCTGTGTATGCAACACACAACTCTACTGAATCTTTCCGGTTTTTCTATGTTATTGATCTATCAATACATTTCTTATCCTTTGCAGGTTCTTTGGTTTCTATTCGGTTTTTATTCCTTTTTTTCAGTATAATCATGCAGAGGGCTGTTAGTCAATAGCAACATTTCCAGCTAAATTTTCTGACATTTATTGCTGTTCGCGCACTGCACAAATAGCGACGACATTTACGAAATCCACACTCCGTCTGCACCCACCGAATATCCGTCCGGCGTCTTTGTCCCAGTAAGCATCGCTCCACTCTCGTCACAGTAATACCATTTTGTCTTGTACTTGATCCAGCCAGTCTTCATATAGCCATTTTCATCAAAGAAATACCACTTGCCATTGATTTTTGCCCAGCGTGAACTCGGATAATTGCCATCTGCATAGCGATACCACCACCCTGTCTCATCTTTCTCCCAGCCTTCCGCAGACTTTCCATCTGTCACCGGAAGAACACTCGTTATAGCAGAACGTTCGGAAGCCGTCATCCCTCCCGTCAGATCCTGATCCTCATCTGCCAGCACATGCCAGATTTCAGACGTCTCCCACGCTCCGCGCTCAGACCCGGTTCCAACAGCGCGCACCATAAAGCGATACCGTCCACTTTTGGAAGTTGCCTCCGAAAAATCGTAGGTTGTGTTCTTTGTCATCCGTGTCGAGCCAACTGCAACATCATTGCGGTAAAGTTTTACCTGATAGACTCTCGCGTTGTCATTCTCCTCCCACTCTGCAAATCCGTCTTCCTCGTTCCAGGAAAGTCCATGCACACTCAGATCATCCTCATCACTTCCGAGCGTAAAAATCAGGGTCATGCCAGAACCATTGTTTTTCACCTTTGCAGAGACGAAGGTGACCTCATCTCCCTCGAATGAAAACATTTCCTCATCCGCAGTTCCGAAATAATATCCTTTCTTCGCCTTGAATTCGACAGAGATTTTCGGTGCAGCCTTGCTCCAATCCTCATTCTCATTCAGAACCTCAATATTTCTGATGCGATAGGTCGTGTCCCCGGTACTTACACTCACATCGCCTCTGCTCTCTGAATCTTCCAGATATGCCTCAATCTCCAAATTGACTTCCATGATCTTTTCCGACTCCGACGCAAAAGCAGAGCACGCAATATTCAAAGCAAAGATCATGACAAGCAGAGGTCTCAAAAGTCCTTTTGTTCTTCCCATAATTCCTGTGTTTCCCATCATTTTGACTCTTCCTGCCTGTTTTCCGGCTTGTTTCACACTGTCTCTCCTTCCCTGAAAACTTTAAATTTCATTTTCTTCTATTCAAAATCACTGCGAATCTCCGTTCCACTGCGGTCGGTGCATAACAAGCGCCACTGGCGCTTTGCACCCTCGCGGAGCATATAACTCAGAAGAGGATTGTCTCCCCTCCCGAGAAAGTTTGCGATACCCACACCTATATAGGAGGGGGATATCCGCTCTGAGTTACAGGTTCGTGGAACGTGGCAGGGAGAAGATAAATTCTGATCCAACTCCCTCGGTGCTGATCACATCAATATTTTCTCCATGTGCCTGAATAATCTCCTTGACGATCGCGAGTCCAAGTCCGGTTCCCTTCTTATCCTTTCCGCGCGAGAGATCCGTCTTGTAAAACCGCTCCCAGATCTTTTTCACACTGTCACGCGGAATGCCGATTCCGGTATCCTTTACCGAGACAAAAATCTTTTCGTTTCTCGTATACGCCTGCACAAAAATCGTCGAACTGTCATGACTGAATTTGATCGCATTGTCGATCAGGTTGTAGAGCACCTGCTGAATTTTTCCGAGATCTGCATACACCATCAAAATCGTGTCGGAAAACGTCAGATCAAACGTGATGTCTCTCGACCCGCAGATTCCCTCAAACGAGGCGACTGTATCCTTGATCACCCTCGTAATATCAAAATTGCTTCTGGAAAGATAACCTTTGCTGTCGAGGGAATTTAACGTCAACATTCCCTGAGTCAGCTTTGTGAGTCGCTCCGTCTCAGAAATCACCCTCGTCAGATATTTCTCATAAAATTCCGGCGGAATCGTTCCGTCGATGATCGCCTCCAAATAGCCCTTGATCGAGGTCAGCGGAGAGCGGAAATCGTGGGAGACATTTGCAATAAAAGTTCTCTGGTACTCCTCCATCTTGTTGAGTTCCCCGGACATGTAGTTTAAAGTTCCCGCAAGGTATCCCATCTCATCCTGCGAGTGAAGGTCAATGCGGTAATCCAGATTTCCTGCGGCATACTCATTTGCTCCCTCCGTGATCTTCTTTAACGGAAAATAGACGGTCTTTGTGAACACCACCAGGATCACCAGCGAGAGTAGGAAAATCATCGCGGAAGAGATATAAATCACATTCAGACTGCGATTGCTCTCCTCCCAAATCTGGGAAATTGGAAGATGAATCAACACATATCCGTAAGTCTTATAATTTCCGGTAATCGGTGCGCATACCGTCAGCACCTGATGCGAAAACTGACCAAAGTAATCTCCGATGCAGTAAGGGCGATTGCCGGTGACTGTCGGGTCAAAGCCCTCAATCGTGTTTCCCGCGCGTGTAGGGGACTCGCTGTCCACAGTGATCACGCCATCGCGGTTGACCATCCAGATTTGCGCCTGAACAAACTTCGACACCGCCTGAAGCTGTTGACTCACAGACTGTAAATCCTGCTTTTTTCCGCGGATGTAAATATCGCTGTATGTACCTGCAATCGTGACTGCCTCATCGTACATGGCTTCCGAGCGTTCTTCTACGAGGTGATTGTACATCATCTTCGAGGAGAATGTGGAAATCGCCACAAATCCAAGCAGTCCAAAAACCAGATACCCTAGAATAAATTTGTAGTAAAGGGAATGTTTCATGTTTTCTGCCTCATCTTCCTGTGTATTGTATAAATATCATTCCATATCTTCGTTCTTGTTCAGTATAACATGGATGCAAGACAAAAAGAAAGAGTCTGGCATCTTTCTCTGATTCCAGACTCTGAATATTGGTTTCAAATCGACGCAGGCTTCGACTTGGTGCGTGATTTTGGTCAGCTTTGCTGACATCTTCTCATCAAAATAACTGCGCATCTCCGTTCCACTGCGGTCAGTGCATAACAAGCGCCACTGGCGCTTTGCACCCTCGCGGAGGGTATGACTCAGAAGGGGATTGTCTCCCCTCCTGAGAAAATTTCCCGTCTTCGTCGCTACCACAATAGACGAAACAGACCCTGACACGATTTCTACGGTCTATTGTTCCTGAATAGAGAAACTTCCGTCCTCCTGGACTGTCATAACATTCGACAGCACCCAGTCGCTCTTCGCATTGTTTCCACTGCGGACGGAGCGCACCTTAAACTGGTAAGTTCCTGCGCCCGGAAGAAGATCGGAGAAATCATAATTCGTGCGGTAGATCGAGCGCATAATTCCGATCTCTCTGCCATCTTTGACAAGGAAGATCTGATAATACTTTGCTGACTCAACCGGAGCCCAGACGGCACGCCCTTTGACTGACGGTTCCCAGCCTCTGACCGTCTCCGTATTGCTACCCGTGCCACTATTACTTGAATCTGTTCTCTGGTCGGTGCCTGTCCGATCTGTTCCTGCTTCCACGGAAGTTCCCGCACCGATGACAGTTGCCCCTGTCGTCTCTGTTGTCCCTGCTGTGCCAGAGACTGCCGGCGAATTTACCTTTCTTGTGTCTGCCTTCTTGTCGAAAATCAAACGCCCCCGAATCACAAGCTCAGAATTATCATTCTGGCGTTTTGCACTGATCAGCTCCACCTTGTCATACTTCGACTTTGCGGTCGTCGCAAGATCAAGGCGAACTGCCGAACTTCCAGTCTTTGCAAAATAATATTCTTCCTCGTCCTGTGAGACGAGCGTGATCTCAAATTCCGGTGGATTCGTGTTGCTGAACTCTTCCCCGCCATCGTTGACGAGCTGAACATCATCGATGCGGTAGCGGTCCGTATTTCCTCCGTCCGGTGTCACATACACATCCCCGCTTACATCCGCCTTGATTCCGACATCTGCATCCACAACCAGCCAGACTTTTCCGATCTTCGTCTTCTCACTCTCGCTCTTCTCCGACGCCCAGACTTTTACGGTCGGACAGCTTGCAACTGCAACACAGGTTGCAAACAGAAATGCCATCGCGCACTGTCTTCCCCTTCGCCAAAACGGAGTCCTCTTTTTTTCTGTCCTTGTTTTTACTCTAAATATGCTCATACTATTTATTTCATCTCCATCTGATTATAGAGCGCACAAATCATTTCTACACAACCATTTAAGCCAAGGCGACCGCTGTTTAATGACACATCATAGCTCTCTGTCGATCCCCAGCGTTTTCCGGCATAACACTCATAATAATTTCTTCTCGCCTTGTCTTCCTTTCGGATCAGATTCAATGCCTGATCGCGGAGCACCCTGTGCTTCTCGCTGACTCTCTCAATCCGACTTCCAAGATCCGAAAAAATGAATACCGAGCGCACATCCTCCTGCTCCCTGAGCACATAGTCTGCACAGCGTCCGACGATGATACAGGACTCCCGCTCCGCGAGCTGGCGAATCACTGCTGACTGGAGGTTGAACACCATATCGTTGATTGATCCGCCATGTCCGGTGCGATCATTCTGAACCTCGCGCGGAACAGAAAACAGAAATGGATTTGCACGTTTCTCCTCCGCGTCCTTCATTCGCTCAAGATCCACATTTCCATACTTGCACGCCAGCTCAATCAAACGCTTGTCGTAGCACTCGATTCCCAGTCGTCTTGCCACTTCCCGTCCAATATAGCTTCCTCCGCTTCCAAGCTGTCTTCCTATCGTAATGACCCGATTCTTTCCCATAGCTTCTGTCTCTCCTTCCCGTAGTCTTCTTCGTTCCATTCCACCCAACACGAACACGACTCTATCCCGATTATCCTGATAATTCTAATAATCCCTGTCTTTCCAATAACAACTTCTCTTTGATTAACGGATTAACGGTTCTTAAAGATCTCGATAATCGCCTGAACCATCTTTACAAGCACATTCCACATTCTCTTTAATGGTCCCTCAGATGCCTTTGCAGACTCCGCATCGAGCACTTCATCGTCATCATCAAGGCTGATCTCCTTCGTTCTCAGAATGACCTGAAGTGTATCCGGCTCCTCGTTCTGATCCGAAGTGAACGAAACTTTCTCCGCGGACGGGTCCATGTAGAGAAATCTCGTATCGCCGTCGAGATCATCCCACTCACGATCCATCGTATCCTTCATCGTTCTTCCCGCCATACGCATCGACGTCGTGCTGTCGAGAACACGCAGGCTCTTGTCGAGAACCTCCATGCTTCCGCGAATGCTGTCGCGTGCCGCTGCATCGAGGGAATCGCTGCTTGCTCTCATCGTATTCTGAATCAGCGTCAGCGTGCTCACACTCGTGTCGAGCGCATTTGTTGTCCGGTTTACCAGCTCCTCAGAATCATCAAGTGCAAGCTGAAAATCTGAGTAATACGTCTCAAGAGAATCATACAGAGCCGTGCTGTCCTCAAGGATGAAATCAATCTCATCGACGAGCTCTCCCATCGAACGAGATGCGTCTGATGTATCATCGAGAAGTGACGAAAGTTTTCCTGCAAGAGAGGTACTTGCTGAGGAAAGTTTTTCAAGGTAGGCTTTCTTCTGCGTCAGAGCAATAAGAAGCTGCTGAGTATTCAGCGTCACCCCCGGAATTCCAGCCGCCATTGCAGAAGACGGGGTTGCCGTCTGCGCCGATGCATTTACGTCATCGATCAGATCCACATCGCCGTCGTAATAATCATTCTCCACCTGCTCAAGGCTGACTCCGAGAGAAGCAAGCTGGGTCACATAGATCTGCTCGCTCGACTGAAGCGTCGCGTCAAGCGCAATCAGCGTCTGCATCAGCTGATTTAACGGAGCGACACCGGCAGCAAGATCCTCGGTATTGCTCTTGATTCCGCGCAGGCTCGTGTTGAGCTTTCTCAGCGGATCCTGCATCTCTCTCATCGAATTCACAATGTCACCGAGACTGTCATGAACGATCTCGGCTGACTCTTTTGCGGACTCAATATGAGGAACCATCGCCTGCATCTGCTCCGACACCGCAGTCAGAGAAGCAAGCGCCTTATCATTGTTGTCCAGGATATTGTCCTTAGAACCGCTCCAGACACCTCTCACATTCTCCGCTGATCCAAGTCCGCTCTGGAGATCATTGACTCCATCACGCATCGACTCCACAGAGAGTGCCATCTGTTCCATACTGTCATAGAGCTGGTCTCCGGCTTCCTTCCAGGTATCCTTTGCATCCTTGAGATCCTTGACATGCTCAAGATCCTTTGTCGTGCCCGGAATCATCGTCATCAGCACGCCATCACTCTCAAAGCTGTCCGAACCGATGCGAACCGTGTAGTCTCCATCCTCACCCGGAAGTGCCGTGAAAACGACTCCGGTCTGACTGCCGATGTTCTGAACCTGAGCCCCGTCCGCCTCAACGCTGTAACACTTTGTCAGATCAACAAGGACTGCGACTGCGAGCATCATGTTGTTGCGGTAGTACTCGCGCGCATTCTCATTTGCCGTCGCATCAATGTGAATCTCAACCGTTCCGGATGCCCCTGCAAGTTTATCTGCATCCGTCGGAACTCCATTTAACTTATAAGATACATCAAATGTCCACGGCAGAGTCACCTGGTCATTCTTCATGACTCCCTTATAATAGAACCGTCCATTCTGATCCGGTGCAAAGTTCCAGGTGACGCTTCCATCCCCGAGAACCGGTTCCGTATGATCTGTCATATTTGTTACATCGGTGTAATCGCCGTAATCCGTGAAACTCGAAGTTCCATTCAGGCTGATGCTCTTGACCATATTCACCTTGTCAATCTGACCATAGTAATCAAGATTGACGTACATCGCCTCATCCACACTCGCAGAGGCCTCTCCTGCCAGCACTGCTTGCGCCGGAACCAGACTCGTGGCAAGCGTGACAACCGTCATCACGGTCGCACCCATTCTTCTATATCTGTTTTTCATCTTATTCTCCCTCCGATGATCCCTGACTCTCTAAAAAATGCATTTCTCATTTCAATGCAATCCTTATTCCAATGCAAGTCTTATGATTCAAAATGCTTTGCAAGTTTTGCTTTCACCTGACCCTGCATCTGTTTCCGCTTTTCGCGCATCTTTTCCCGGTAAGTCTGAATCGGATGCGTCCACGCCTTGTCGATGATGATCCTGTCACACAGCACAAGGAGCGACGGAAGCAGGAAAAGCACAAGAACCAGACTAAACAGTCCTCCTCGTCCGATCAGATGTCCCAAATCTCCGATCGCTGCGGTCGTCGAAATCAGATGAACGATATAACCGGCAAGCGTGATGATCGTGCCCGATGTGAGGATCGAGGAACAGGACTGGGCGATCGCTGAAATGCACGCCTCTTTCTTCGGAAGTTCCTGACGCTTTGCAATGTAGTTGTTTGTCAGCAGAATTGAGTAATCCACGGTCGCACCGAGCTGAATACTGCTGACAATGATGTATCCCATGTAAATCATGTTGACACCCTGAATATACGGCATCGCCATATTGAAGTAGATCGCAACCTCAATTGGAATCATAACGATGATCGGAATCAACGCCGACTTAAAACTGAACATGACGACAATGAATACACCGAGCAGAGTCAGCACATTTACGCGGGCATTATCTGCAATGATCGTCGTCTTGATGTCCTGTGTGGACGGTGTCTCACCGACCAGATAGGAGTTATCCGGATAATATTTTTTCACAATCTCACGGATCTGATCGGTGTACTCGAACGAAGCATCACTCTCGCCTTTCGTGCGGATGTAAATCAGCATGCGCGCCGTGTCTCCGCGGTGCAGAAGTTTTGCCGTCGAGTACGGAATGATGTCCTCCGGAACTCCCTCCGGAAGTGTTCCTGCCATTGAGGTCACACTCTTCACATACGGCAGATCCTCAAGCTCATCCGTGAGCTCCTTCTCCGTCACATTGGAGGTGTTCGGGTAAATCGCAAGAAGCATATTGCTTCGTCCAAACTTTGCGACGATCTCCTGATCGTCCTCGTAAACCTTCGTTCCCTCTGAAGAACCAACCGCATCATTTCCAAACAGGAAATCATTCATTCCCTGTGCGACATAGGCAGGAGGTGTCAGCACAATGACAAGCGCTAGGATCACATATCGAACTTTGTATACAAGTTTTCCAAGCGGTGTGAAATTCGGAAGGAACGAACGATGTCTCGTCTTGTCGTTCCACTTCGCAAACTTCAGAATCATCGCCGGCATGAAGAAGACAACTGCAAGCAGACTGCAAATGATTCCCTTTGCAAGCACCAGTCCCATATCGAAGCCAATGTTGAACTTCATCGTCACAAGCGCAAGGAAGCCGACAACCGTCGTCAGACTGCTCGCGAAAATCGAGTTGATCGCTTCCTCAACTGCCTTGACGATCGCCTCCTCCTCGGAGAAACCTGCATTTCTCCATCTCAGGAAGGCATCGAGCAGGAAAATCGAGTAGTCCATCGAGGTCGCAAGCTGAAGAATAATCGCCACATTGTTCGTCAGAAACGAAACGGTTCCGATAAATATGTTTGTTCCACGGTTCAAAAGCACCGCCACCCCCATGACAAGCATGAAAAGAATCGGCTCCGTCCACGCCGTCGTCGTCAGTGCAAGAACCGCAAAGATCATGATCACGGCAACGACAAGAATTGTCTGCATCTCGCTCGCCGTCGTCTCAATCAGAGATTTGTTCTGGATTGCCATTCCGGAGAAACATCCCTTATCTCCGGTGATCTCCTTCAGCTCGGTGATCGCATTCTTCGTGCGGTTGGAATCCGACTCCTCATCAAACGTGATATCCATGACCGCACAATTATCCTTGTAGTAATCTTTGATGTCGTCCATGTTGATGAAATCTTCTCCGGCATACACATTGACAGTCGTGTCGCACCAGAGCACCTGATCGACTCCATCGACGGCTTCAAATTTTTCTTTATATTGTTTCGCCTCATATAGCGAAACGTCCTTTATCATGACTCTCGCCGTTCCCGGGTATCCAAAGACTTCCTTCATCTTGTCAAGTCCCTGAGCGGACACGGCACTCTTCGGCACATACTTTGTCAAATCATAGTTTACATCGACAAAAAGCATCGCAAGCAGAGAAAACAGACACCCAATTGCAAACAGAATCTCAATGAATCCGCGCTTTTTGATAATCTGGTACGCCAGCATCGTGGAAAATCCACCCTCTGCCCCTTTCTCCGCCATCGGTTTTTCTCTGTGTCTCAGGCCTTTTATCCGATTAAACAGTTTCTGTCCCATCTCTTCTACTCCTTCTGATTCTGTTTTCTTTCCTGTTCACAGGTATTCTCGCAACTGTTCAGTAGCTTCACAGTCACGAGCAAAAACCCATCGAAAATGTCTTCTATCTCATCAGCACAATCATAAAATAGTGTGCGCCGTCTTTCTCTGCATGCGCCATTCCGAGACTTCGATAATATTCCAGCGAATAGAGATGCTTTCCAGAAGTATCATACTTCTTCTGAGTCCGATCCATCACCTTGTCAAACGCATCGTCGGCATCATCCCGCCTCTGTATGTAGAGTTCCAGACTCGTCGCATGTTTGCGGTAGCCAAGCTGCCCTAAATAATCTTTCAGGCTTCCTTCTCCCGGAATTGTGCTGTCCACGCTGTACCCGTTCTCCATTGCCATCTCAAGTCGATGGGAAGCAATCTTGTTCAGATTCACATCCATCTTGAATCCGGCATACCGGTCGTACATCGCATGGTCATCACCATCGTACTCATCCTCGCGATCCGGATATTCCTCAAAGAACAGATCTTTCTTCTCGTCATTGAGCTGATCGAAGAGCGCCTGCTCCTCCTCATCATAGCAGACAACCGGATAAGCACCTCCTCCGGTATTCGGAATCCAGTGTGCGCTCTGAAGCGTTCCATCCTTCTCAAACTCGTAAACGGCATCGTCAAACGTCAGCTCTTTTCGGTTTTTTGTCCCATCCTCCAGATAGTAAAACCACTCGCCTTCCTCAAATCTCCATCCGGTCGAACTCTGTTCCGTTCCCTGATTCTTTTGTATTTCCTGAGTCTGCTGTATCTCCTCTGTACCCTGCACTTCCTCTGCCCGGACCTGCCAAACCTGTCCCGGCATTCCAGCCATCAGAAAAACCATCGCCGCAGCGATCGTCCAAAGATATGCTTTACAACATTTCTGAGACATCCTCATTCCTCCATTTCTATCTTTTTACGCTTGCCTTTGCAAATCTCGCTCTCATCCACACTCCGCGCAGCTGCCAACAACTCCTGCAAAGGCTCCGCCCTGTAAACTGAAAAAATCTGCTACCGCCACGGTATCATACGGCATTTTCCGTTCAGAAAATGCCTATCCGTGCACAGTAACTCCTCTGTTTCTGAACATATTGAAGTAACTATCATTTCTTGCACTATTATCTATGTTTATGGTAAAATACTCAAGTATCATATTTTTGTGGAGCGTTTCAAATGAAACAGTTTTATGCGCTTTGTCCTATTTGACACAAAAGTGTTATTCCGTTTCTTTTCGCTTATTTTTTAGAATTTTTTTGGAGGAGCAATCTATTATGAGCCGAAATAACCCATCAAAAGAGCACATTACAGTACGGCGCACCTATGCCCTGCTTCGTGGCGCATTTTTGAAAGAACTGAGCATGCTTCCACTCGAACAAATCACCTTGACGGAGATTTGCAATACCTCTCTGGTTTCCCGATCAACCTTTTACCGCTACTTTGAAGACAAGTACGATCTTCTCCACTACTGCCTTCTCTCTCTAATCGAGGAAGTTGGTCTGACAGAAGAAGTCATCAGCCTTCAAAACATCGATTCCCTGAAAAACTTCCTGACGATCCTGATTGATCACATCAGTGAAAACAAGATTCAGTATCAGAAAATTTATCAGGCAAATAAGAACGGAGATCTGATCCGGATTCTGAGAAAAGGACTTCAGGATATTCTCGGTGACAAACTGCGCTCTGCAGAAGAAAACGGCTATCATGCAAAGATTGCCTCTCCGATCTTTTCTTCCATGCTCGGCGATCTGTTTTTCAGCATCATCAAATGCTATTTAGAGGAAGCTGACCAGTTCGATACGGAGACTTTTATCGAAAACGTCAGTCTCTTCATCCGAAGAGATTTCTTTGAGTCGATCTCACAGACTCCTGTTCACACACACAATCAATAAACAAAACTATTTTCAAAACATTCCAACACAACTTTTCAAATCAACACTTGCAAAAGTTTGAACACAAAAAGGCGCTCTGCTTGCGGGACAGAGCGCCTTTTCATAGGAGTTGAGTCGTTGCCTCCACGGGTCAGATGGGGCAATGTTGAAATGTATAGAATATTCACATGTGGTTAGCTATTGCTAACTGTCTATATATTAGCATAAGGTTTTTGGAAAATCAAGTACATTTTTTCGTACAATTTTCTCATCTAACAGTTTCTTCCTTCTCTGATCCATCATCGAGAATCCGGTATTCTCCGTCTTTCAATTCAAGAATGGAAATCGCACAGTTCGGGAGCTTAATTTTCCAGAAATCACCAAGCGCAATCCCGGCAATCGGATTCAGGATCGTTCGGTTGACAACTGCATGAGCGACAAGAAGAACGGCATCAAAGTCGTGTTCCCGTTTCTTTAAGTCTTCCATGAAAGCGCCCGTACGGCGATATACAGCCTCAAAGGTCTCTGCACCCTCCGGCGGAAGATAGTGTGCCGGATCACTGAAAAAGTTATGAACCGGATCAGCTAGGTTTGCCTCAATTTTTTCTCTCTCCCGTCCTTCTTCCACACCAAAAGCAATCTCCGCAAGACGGTCTTCAGACTTCAAGATCCCCTTCTGGTCTCCGAGAATAATCTGGGCAGTCTCCTGAGCACGAATCAGAGGAGAGCAGAAGGCGCCATCAAATACAACATCTCTCAATTTTTCCGATGCTTTCTCTGCCATCTCACGTCCACAGTCATTCAGAGAAATGTTGTGTCTTCCCTGAATCTTGTGCGCCTTATTCCAATCCGTCTGACCATGTCTCACCAGATAAATTCTCATCTCAGCCGTTCCCTTTCTTCTTTATCCATCTCTCTATTTGTTACCGTTCATGCATGACACAAACGGTAATCGATTTCTTTCTCTTATTGCAATTTTTTATGATCTTTTTTCACACCGTGTATATTGCTCTCTATTTTGACCTCCCACGTTCAAAAAGTCAAGTCTATTTTTCCATACAACATCGCTTTTATTTTATGATAGGACGCAATTTCCTATGTAAAAAAGAATGTGCCTTGGCACATTCTCGCGCCGAGGCGCGGTTGCTTCGGCAACCATCTACTCCTGCGCCGAGTGCGCATCCTTGCGGAGCATTTATTATTTCATAGGACGCAATTTCCTATGAAATAAAAGCACCCTGCTTGCGGGACAGGGTGCTTTCTTCATAGGAGTTGAGTCGTTGCCTCCACGGGTCGAATGGGGCAATGTTGAAATGTATAGAATATTCACATGTAGTTAGTTGTCGCTAACTGAGTATTATATTAGCATACGCTAACCATATTGTCAATCCTTTTTTTCATATTTTTTCATCTGATTTTATTTACTTACACAAATCAATTACCCGCCATATTTCCAATCGCTCAAAGTCAATGCCCAATGATTTTAAGTCGGGGTAGTTCACAGAGCCAATCCTAATACCTGCCCAGCCTTTGCAAACGGACGATGTAAATAAAACCTGAAAGAGATTCCTAAAGCGACGAAGGGCGGGCAAGTATATGCAAACGCGTTCGCATAACCTTGCCCGCCCGTAGGAGCGAACTCAAAATATAACTCAGAGTGGAGGCGCAGTAATTCTGATGGGAAGATGTCAGCAAATCTGACCAGAATTACGCACCAAGTCTCCGCGAGCGTCGACTTGAATTTTATCTCTATATCTCATTCACTATAAAAAAGTCCTCAATCACTCATTCCACTGAAGCCGATGAAGATTTCCCTCCATCGTCATCGCCTCAAACCCATTCTGGCGCAGCGCCTCATAGAGCACAATCGCCACAGAATTCGCCAAATTCAGAGAGCGGATGTCTCCCCACATCGGAATCCGCACACAGGTCTCCTCATTCTCCACAAGGATTTCCTCAGGAATTCCTGCACTCTCCTTTCCAAACATGATGTAACAATCCGGCTCATACCTGACATCGGTATAGACATGCTTCGCCTTTGTCGTTGCCATATAGATCTTTGCGCCCGGATTCTTGTCGAGGAAATCCTGATAATCGCAGTAGACCGTCACATCGAGCTTGTCCCAGTAATCGAGACCCGCACGGCGGATTGCCTTCTCATTGAGCTTAAATCCCAACGGTTCAATCAAATGAAGTCTCGTGTTTGTCGCCACACAGGTACGCCCGATATTTCCCGTATTCAGTGGCATTTCCGGCTCAAACAAAACAATGTTCATCATTTTGCTTCACCTGCTTTTTCCATGTTCACCACATTTTCCACACTTCCCTCAGCCCCTCCTGGAGCACTCTCACTCTCCGCATCGAGATGCTTGACAAAACGCTCAATTCTGCTGAGTGCTTCCTTCAGGCTCTTCAATGAGTACGCATAGGAGATTCGCAGAAATCCCTCTCCACACGCACCAAACGCCGTTCCCGGAACAACTGCCACTTTTTCCTCCTCAAGAAGTCTGAGTGCAAACTCCTCCGAAGTCATGCCGAAACGCTTAATGCTCGGGAAGATGTAAAATGCGCCGAGAGGCTCAAAACACTCCATTCCCATCTCGCGAAGCGCATGAAGCAGATAACGTCTGCGCTGGTCGTAGGACTCTCTCATATGAGCCACATCCTCATCGCTGTTCTTGAGTGCATCGACTGCCGCATACTGGCTTGTCGTAGGCGCACACATGATCGCATACTGGTGAATCTTGAGCATCTGCTTTAAGATAATCTCCGGTCCGCACGCATATCCAAGTCTCCATCCGGTCATTGCAAATGCCTTCGAGAAACCATTGATCAGGATCGTGCGGTCTCTCATTCCAGGAATCGAGGCGATCGTGACATGTGGCTCCTCTCCGTAAGTCAGCTCTCCGTAGATCTCATCAGAGAGCACAAAGAGATCATGCTCCTCCACAATCTCTGCAATCTTCTCAAGATCCTCGCGGGTCATGATCGCACCGGTCGGATTGTTCGGGAACGGAAGCACCAGAATTTTCGTCTTCGGCGTGATCTTCTCAAGCAATTTCTCCGGAGTCAGGCGGAACTGATCTTTCTCTTCCAATTCGATAATCACCGGAACTCCATCTGCAAGAACCGCACACGGATCATAGGAGACATAGCTCGGCTGTGGGATCAGAACCTCGTCCCCCGGATTGAGCATCGCACGCATCGCAAGGTCAATCGCCTCACTGCCGCCGACCGTCACAATAATCTCAGAGTCCGCGTCATAGGAAACGTTGTACTTTCTGTGCACATAATTGTGAATCTCCTCACGCAGTTCCTTCAGACCTGCATTGGAGGTATAAAACGTTCTTCCCTTTTCCAGAGAATAGATGCCTTCCTCGCGGATGTGCCACGGCGTATCAAAATCCGGCTCGCCCACGCCGAGGGAGATCGCATCTTTCATCTCGCTTACAATGTCAAAGAACTTACGGATTCCAGACCACGGAATCGATTCAATCTTGTCAGATAATGGATTTCTCACGGTGTAATCAGCATCCTTTCATCCTGGATCTCGTCACAGAGTACCGTTCCGTGATCCTTGTATTTTTTCAGAACAAAGTGGGTTGCTGTGCTGAGCACAGAATCAAGCGGAGCCAGCTTGTCAGAGACAAACTGTGCAACCTGGCGCATCGTCTTTCCCTCGATGATGACCATGAAATCAAAAGCTCCCGCCATCAGATACAGGGAATTGACCTCATTGTACTGGTAAATTCTCTCTGCCAGCTTGTCAAATCCCATTCCTCTCTGAGGAGTTACCTTGACCTCAATCAGAGCGTTGACCTTTTCCTCGCTGGTATTATCCCAGTTAATCAGAGTATGATATCCGCAGATGATATGCTCTTTCTCCATCTCCGCAATCTCGTTCGCCACCGCGACCTCACTCTCACCCAAGAGAATGGCAAGATCATGAATATCAATTCTGCTGTTCTTCTCAATTACCGCCAGTATCTTTTCTCTCATTACGACATTTCCTCCCGTTCCGAATCTTTCTTTATCTGAATTCTTTTTTGAATCCTTCTTTATCTTTCTTTTCTGAATCCTTTTTATGCTCTTGATCAGTCATCGATTCCTTCTGATCGTTCGCTTTCCAATCACTGCTCATCCCGGGTGAACTCCCCCGACTTAAAGGAGTTGGAGCTTCCTGCTTAAAATATCCGGGAAAAATCTTCTCGAGTTCATCCGGCTGTGGGCGCTCAAGAAAACCATGTCCATTCTCCACAATCATCTCTCGCGCAATGCCCTTCGTCACACTTCCGATCACCTGAGCCGGAATTCCCTTTTCTCTGAGATTCTCGACTGTCCGACCACCGTTTTTCGACGACAGCAACCAACATCCCTGACTGTAAAGTCGATAAGGATTCAACTCCAGACGCTCGCAGATCTCAATCGTGTCCTGACGAACCGGGATTTTTCTCAGAGCAAATTCCACTCCGGTACCATAGGCTCCGGAGAGACACCAGATCGCAGACAGGATACCGCCCTCGCCTGCGCTCTCCCAGTCTGTCGCTCCGACCTCCGACCAGTCGATTTTATCTTGCTCAGGCGAGATCTCCATCTCGCCTGCCTGATCGAGCCATTCCTCCGAAAACCACCCTCTCAGGCGCTCATACTGATCTTTCTCTTTCACCAGAAGTACACTTCCGGCCAGCCCCGCATATCCCGCCACAACCAGGTCTTGTCCCGGTTTCAAAAGCCCGGTATTCTCTCGCTCAATTTTCCGCATCATACAAAAATGCTCCTCTCTGATCGAAGTGAACTTTCATTTACTGCGCGGCTTCCACAACAGGAGAGGCAGCAGGTGTCTCAGACTCCGGTGCCGGCGCTGGTGCTGGTGCTTCGGTATGAGACTCTGTCTGGGCTTCAGTCGGTGCCGGTGCGCTCACGCCCGGTCCGCCATTCTCCCCCTCGACTGCCGGAGATTTCGTCTCAGGTGCAGTCTCCGCCGAAGTCGTCGTCTCCGCACTCGTACCACCACCATTATGAGCGCCAGATGTCTCCGATGCCGATGTCGGCTGTTCCGGCGTAGCCGGCTGAGTAGTCGGGGGCGCTGTCTTCGGTCCAACCAGAACGATCGCTTTTGACGCGTTGTAAGTATCCGTGTGGAGAATCGTTCTCTCCGTCTCGACTCCATCAACCGTCACAACCTTCCAGAGACGAGACTTCAAACCGGTATGTGCAGACTGAACCTGCTTTCTTGTTCCCGGTGCAAGTGAATTGTCTACCTTCTCCTGCGGTGCTCCCGGATCGGTCGTACCGAGTGTCTCCGAGATGTACTCCACCTTGCGGTTTGCCGGACGAGTCTCCTTTCCGTAAATCGTGAATGTGAGCTTTCGTCCGCTCGTTCCACCCTCAACATAAATCGGAGTGTCATATGGATTTGTGATCTTAATATCCTTGTAGGTTCCCGCGATCGCCGCATCCATCGACGGCTTTACATAATTGACAATCATAGAGTGATTCTGTCTCTGTGTGATCGTCAGCTCAGCCATCAAAGAGGCATCATAAAGTGTCGTCGCAATCTGGCAAACACCGCCTCCGACGCTGTCGACAACCTGTCCATTCTCATAAGCTGCAGCTGTGAAGTATCCATTATCGGTCGTAAACGGACTCATGCACTCATATCCGGAGAGCGTATCTCCCGGCATCAAAATTTTTCCGTTGATCTTCTTCGCCCCGTTTGCAAGATTCTTTGAGCGCGCCTCTCCACTGCTCGAAAAATCGGTCGTGCAGGTGCCGAGCACATCTTTGATGCTCTTCAAATCATCTTCCTTGATTCTCGGCTCTTCCTCATTCACCACAGCGCTGACCTTAATTACCATACCGTCGGCATCTTCCGCCGGCACTGCCTCTGCAGTAGCAGTGTCCGTCGTCTTATTTTCCCCGCCGGTTCCAGAGGCTCCACCTGTCAGCGCCTCATCGATCGCCTGACTCGTCGCATCGAGATCAACCACCTTTCCGGAGCTTCCCGGAGTAATCTTAAAGGTTCCGTTCTCACGGACAATCGACGCATCCACCGGCGCGCCCACAATTCCGGCACACGTTTTCTTAATGAACGCATCCACCTTCTCCTCATCCACAGATGCCTCGATCTCAATGTGAACCGGATTCTTTTCCAGATCCTTCGTTCCCATATATCGACGGATCAGATTGCCCTCAAGTGCATGACTCGCGGCCTCCTCAACGACATTCTCATTGCTCCAGGCATATCCCAAATCACGCGCCGTCGTCTCCACCGTCATTCCGTCCACATCGAGGGAGATCGTTCTATCCGAAAGCCCGTCCACATAGGTCGCGACTTCCTCCTCCGCCTTCTCCTTTGTGAGTCCTCCCAGACTGAACTCACCGACATAGATTCCATCCGGTATGGTTTTCTCCTCTGCATACGCCGGCACTGCAGAACTGATTCCTGCAACCGCAATCAGAGCCATACCACTCAGCAATCTCAATTTTCTCATATATTCTCTGCTCCTCTTATTTACTGGAACACGCTGATGAGCGTTCCCGCTACCATCGGAACCACCATCGCAAGAATCAGGATGATGACAATCACTCCCGATACGATTCTCTTTGTTTTATTCTTATTATTATGTGAGTTTGCCATGATACATGAACCTCTCTTTCTTTTTCATCTTATTTTTTTCTTGTTCCAAATACACCCGCGCTCATTTTTTGACAATCCTGCCGTATTGCAAAATCAACTGATCATGAAGTCTTGAGGCTTCGCTACGGCTCAATTCTTCAAAGCGCACAGGTAAACTTATTTTATGATATTTTATAAAATACCGCAAGTCTTCTTTTTGCTTTTCCGATGCCGGCTGATCCCGTTTTACCTTGTAAATAAGCGGTTTTGGAACAAAAAGCTCCGGCTTGTTCTGCCCGAATCGTCTCGCAATCTTTGTATACAATCTCACCGTGTCCCACGCATCCGAGCATGCCCGATGTGCCCGCTCCCGCTCAATCCCAAAAAACGCACAGGCGACAGCTAGGTTTTTCCTCTCCTCCACCGGCATAAATGCCCGGCAGAGCGCAAGCGTATCAATTCCGTTCCGCTCAAAAGATTCCCCCTGATTTACTGTCGCCCGTTTCAGAAAACGGTAATCAAACATCACCTGATGCCCCACAATCGGAAGTTCTCCACAGAATTTCAAAAATTCATCGAGAACCTCCCCGATCATCGGCGCTTTTTCCACCATCTCATCCGTAATTCCGGTCAGATCAGATACAAAATCGGGAATCGGACATCCGGGATTGACTAACTGCTGATACTCTCCCGCGACCTCTCCATTCTCCACGCGAATTGCGCCGATCTCGATAATCCGATCTTTCTTTGGATCAAGTCCCGTCGTCTCAAGATCAACCGCCACAAAACTCAACTGTTCTGCCAAATTTCCCTGATCACATTCCCATTTTTTCTCAGATTTTTCAGATTTTTCAGACATCGATCTCAATCTTTCTTCCACTGCACTCATACTGGTAATAGCGAACACCCGCTGCATTTAACATGCGCTTTGACGCACGGACAGACGGAGAATCCGGATACTTGTCTTCCTTATAGATAATCGTCTGAATTCCTGCCTGAATGATCGCCTTCGCACACTCATTGCACGGGAACAGCGTCACATAGAGCTTGCTTCCCTCAAGGCTTCCGCCCCGATAATTCAAAATCGCATTGAGCTCACTGTGCGTCACATAGAGGTATTTTGCACTGTACGGATCTGTCGTCTCCGCCTCTTTTCCCCACGGGAACTCATCATCGGAACAACCCTTCGGAAATCCATTGTATCCCATCGACATGATTTTGTTATCCTGGCTGACGATGCAGGCTCCTACCTGCGTGTTCGGATCTTTCGATCGACGACCGGAAAGGTCTGCAATTCCCATAAAATACTCATCCCAGGAAATGTAATCCCGACGCTTCTTCGTCTCTGACATAAAATTCTCCTTTTTCTATTTTTTATCTTTTTTGGTGCACGATTATCTTTCTCAAACTCAAATTATCTCTTATCTGTCTTTTGTCTCCTCAGACTTTCAGGATATGGTATCCTGCCGCCTTTGTCAGACGGTTCATGATCGCCTGACCGAGATGATCTTTAGAGAAACTCTCCGAATAAATCACATCGACATCGAGATCATCAAACTCTCTGAGAACAGCAAACAGGTTGTGGGCGATCGTCTCTTCCTTTGCACGCTCTCCGACACTGCGGACAAGTCCGTCCGGATAGCTCGACCGGCTCTCATCGGTGCAGATCACACCTACCCGCAGATTCTGCTCAAGTCCTTCTTTTACAAGCTCATTGATCTTGTTTGCGACTGCCTCTGCCTCGCCCTCCACAAGTGTCATCTGTGCATGAGGAGCGTAGTGGCGGTACTTCATGCCCGGAGCCTTCGGATGAAAATCAGCAGTTGGCGGTCCCTGAATCGCCGGATCGATCTCGACATGACCGACGGTCTTTTCAAGCATCTCCATCGTCACAGCTCCCGGACGAAGAAGCGTCGGCACCTCACCGGACACATCGACAATCGTCGACTCCACACCGATTCCGACCGGACCTCCATCAAGAATCATCTCAATTCTTCCATTCATATCCTGCCATACATGCTGAGCTGTCGTCGGACTTGGACGACCGGAAGTATTCGCACTCGGCGCTGCAACCGGAACCTTCGCAAGATGAATCAGACGGTTTGCAACCGGATCGCTCGGCATCCGCACCGCCACGGTCTCAAGACCACCCGTCGTTCCATACGGCACGATACTGCTCTTCGGAAAAATCATCGTCAACGGTCCCGGCCAATATGCCTCGGCAAGTTTTCTTCCCGCTTCCGGAATTTCCTTCACAAGGGGTTCAAGCTCCTCCATGCAGGAAATATGCGCGATCAGCGGATTGTCCGACGGACGCCCCTTCGCCGCATAGATTTTTTTCGCTGCCTCCTCATTCAGAGCATTCGCACCGAGTCCATAAACTGTCTCCGTCGGAAATGCTACAAGCCCTCCATCCCGAAGAATCTGCGCTGCCTCCGCCAGCTCCTCATCTCGTATCTCTGCTGTATCCTGTATTTTCACCATCTTTGTTTCCATTGGTGTGTTCCTCTTTTCTTTTTCAGATAAATATTTCCCAATATCATATCTCGTATCATATCACAAAAAAACCGGAAAGGAAATATAAAGCCTTCCTTTCCGGTTTTTCCAGATTCTGCTATTTATTATGTTCTTTATCTTATTGTTCTACATCCTTTATGCGAAGTTATGCCCGAACGCCCCGTCTCGCCTGACTGGCTGTGCTGTGAATCACAACACTGACTCTCTTATACACAAGAGCGGTGATCAGGGAAACCACAATGCCCTTTACCACATTGAACGGTCCCACACACAGAAGAGCGAACGTCCACACATTGCTGACTGCCGGATTGATCTGTGCTCCCATCGAGATGATCGTGTCAAGTGGCATGAAGTGAGAATAGAACGGAAGCATCACGACAGCATTGAGGACAACTCCTGCCATTGCCATCAGAATCGTTCCAACTGTCATTCCAATTCCGGCGCCTTTCTTCGTGCGATTGAAGTGGTAAATCAATCCTGCCGGGATCACAAGTGCACATCCAATCGTAAAGTTCGCAAACTCTCCGACAAATCCGGTGCTCGTCGGCTTAATCACGAGCTTCACCAGAATCTTCACTGCCTCAATCACAATCCCTGCAACCGGTCCAAGTGCAAAGCTCCCGACAAGTACCGGAACCTCACTGAAATCAAGTCCGTAAAAACTCGGTGCCAGAAATACGAGCGGCACCTCAAACATCATCAGCACACCCGCCAGCGCGCCGAGCATTCCCATCAATACCACATTTCTTGTCGTAAACAGTTTCTCTCTCATTGTTGACTCCTCCTCTTGCCATGATGTAAGTTCCTTTCAGTCACAGCACATCCGTCCTCGCCTTCTGAGTACTTTCACTTTCTTTATGAAAAAACTTCACCCAGAAATAAATTTTTGATGCACCGCAGGGAGTATCATGCGAAACAAATGAGTGTTTGAGTCGACGCTCGCAGAATATTTTTCATGAACACAATCTTCCATCTTTTATGCTTCTATGAATAAAAAAGAATGTGCCCTGGCACATTCTCGCGCCGAGGCGCGGTTGCTTCGGCAACCATCTTCCCCTGCGCCGAGTGCGCATCCTCGCGGAGCGTTTTTGTATGATAGGACGCAATTTCCTATCATATCAAAAAGCCCCAGATTTGCTTGAAATCTGGGGCTTGCTTTTTGAGTGAAGATCTGTCACTTTCTAACTCTCTATATTCTGACATCTATTCGCATAATCTCTTCTTTCATCCAGACTTTACTGTCGGTTCCGGAATCTCACCGGATCAGCCACTTGCGCAGGTCGCGGACTTCTCTTCTCTCAAAGAGTCACCGCCGGTGGGGAATCGCACCCCGCCCCGAAGAACTTATTTTTTATTTATTTGCTGTCAGTATAATCACTTTTTCCTGTCTCGTCAATCCTTTTTTACAAAATCTGTTGCCGTTTGTGCCACACATGAACGGTAACGAAGATTTTTATCACAAAACTCATTCCCATCCATGCGCAATACCCACAACAAAAATGCTTTATCTCTGACCATTTGAATTGTGAGACGGGAACTTCTCGATGATACGTCCACTTCGGTATGCCTCAAGCAGATACTCAAGATCTGCAATATCCGCTTTAAGTTTCCGTCCGCTGTCCGTATCTCCGACGAGCTCCCTCTCCGTCGATCTCTGAATAATCACACTGTCGGAGTGAATGTCACTCTCATTCTCGATCGCAGACTCGGTCGACTCAAACGGCTTATGCGCCGCAAGAATCAGTCCGTAAGAATTGTAAATCAGTGTATATCCGGCGATTCCGGTCTCCTTCTGGTAAGCGCGCGAGAAACCACCGTCAATAACGAGAACCTTTCCTCCACACTTGACCGGGCTCTCTCCATTCTTCGTCTTGACCGGAACATGACCGTTGATGATGTGACCGTCCTCTGGTGACAAACCAAATTCCTCAAGAATCCTGTTTGCAACCTCCTCGTCCTCGATCAGCGTGTAGTATGGATTCTTCTTCTCCCTGTGTGTCTCCTTCTCCGCGAGGAAATACCGCTCAAATGTCGCCATCTTCGTCTTTCCAAACAGCGGGGAATTCTCGTGAAGCCAGATATACCACATCAGATCACGACCGCGCTTGCGCTCCACAAGATCCTCTGCGACAAAGCCTTTTCGGATATACTCATCAAAAAACTCGTAGAGAGATCTGCCACTGCAACGATGTCCGTAAAGCTCCACCTCGCGGAAACTGCCGTTCTCATTTAACGGCACACAGCCGTGAAAGAGCAGATTTCCGTTGTATACTTTGTACAGACTTCCCTTTGCAAGCAGGAAACGCATGTGTTCCTGAAGTTTTTCACACTTCTGGAAGGCATTCTCGAGACGCTCCATCACCTGCTCCTCGGCATCACTCAGGCGATACGGGGCTTTCGGATCTACAGTTGGGAAATTCATATCCAGAAGTTTATATTCTTTTCCGTCGAGCGTGATCACACCGCGCTCATAGTCAATGCGGTGAAGAAGCGCACGCCCCTCCAGACCGAACTCCGGATGCTCCTTGCTCATCTGTCCCTCGACCTTGAACTGAATGATTGAGATCGCCTTGTGCATCTTTAAGTTCATCTCTCTCTCATTCTTGTTTTTCGGAGGCTCCCCTTTCAGTGCAAAACAGGTACACGGATCATTCTCATACGCCTGCATCGCAAATGTCGCAAGCGGAAGAAGATTGATTCCATAGCCCTCCTCCAGAATATCCAGATTGCCATAACGGGCACAGATTCGGAGTGCATTTGCAATGCAGGCTCTCTGTCCGGTCGCTGCTCCCATCCAGAGTACATCGTGATTGCCCCACTGTACATCCACGGAATGATATGCCATCAGATCATCCATAATGATGTGCGGGCCTGGACCACGGTCATAGATATCGCCGAGAATATGAAGATGATCGACGACAAGTCTCTGAATCAGTTCACACAGAGCCGCGATAAAATCCTCCGCTCTTCCAAGACGAATGATCGTCTGCACAATCGCATCGTAGTAAGATTCCTTGTCTCTGACATCGTCCTTCTCAGTAATCAGCTCCTCGATCACATACGCAAATTCCGGCGGAAGTGCCTTGCGGACCTTTGATCGCGTGTATTTGCTGGCAGCTCTCTTGCTGACTGCAATCAGACGGTAAAGCGTGATCTTATACCAATCCTTCTTGTTCTTTGTCTTTGCGAGAATCCGTGCCATCTTCTCGCGCGGATAATAAATCAGGGTTGCTAACGTGCGCTTATCCTGATCGCTCAGCGTTGTTCCGAATACCTCGTTCACCTTACGTCGCACAGCACCCGAACCGTTCTTGAGCACATGGGCAAACGCCTCATACTCTCCGTGCACATCCGTCAAAAAATGCTCGGTTCCCTTTGGCAGGTTCAAAATTGCCTCCAGATTGATGACTTCCATCGATGCGGCTGCAATCGTCGGATACAGTTCTGACAATCTTTCCAGATATCTTGTCTGTAAATCGTGCATACCCCAAACTCCTTCCTTTTCTTCTCCCCTCATCACTTTCTGCCATGTATACAATGTATCTTTATTATAACAGATTTGGAGACTTCCAAAAAGAGTTTTGCCTTATGTACCTTCCAAAGTGCATGTTATCCGTTACTGTTCACACGCCCTGCAAACGGTACATGATGTATGGCACAAATGGTAACGCCCCAATCATCTCTGATTCAAATATTCCAGAATTCCGACATGAATTGTCCACGCAAGTCGATCCTGGTATTCCTCTGTCTTTAACTTTTTCGTTTCCTCCCAGTTTGAGAGGAAACCACACTCCACAATCGCAGAGACGCACTTCACATTTTTGAGCAGATAATAACTCCCATTTGCCTTTGCAAGTCTCGTATTCTTATCCCTTAAGACATAATCAAAGCGTTTCTGCAAAATCTCCGCCAGTTTCTTTCCCTCCTCCGAGTTGGAAAAGTAAAAGACCTGACCACCAGAGATTGCTTCCTGATGATAACTGTTCTGGTGAATGCTGACCATGAGATCTGGCTTTTCTTCGTTGATCTTCGCACAGCGATTTCTCATATCGGCCGTCTTCTTCTGCGTATCGGTCTCCTCATAAAGTCCTCTGTCATCCTCACGAGTCAAAATCACCTCCACATCCGATGCCTCGAGATAATCTCTTAATTTTTTCGCAATGCTTAAATTGATCTCCTTCTCCGGTGTTCCATCGACCGCAATTTTTCCCGGATCATTGCCCCCATGACCTACATCCACACAGACCACCGGGTGCTTTTTTCCAGAAGCCTCTGCCATTGCCTCCCGGTTATCCAGAGTAAGCTCTCCTGCCCTTTGCGAGATCAGAAAGACTGCCATCAGAAAGAGGATTGCCATCAGATGTTCCGCTCTTCGATTCTTCACGCCACACCTTTTCGGACTGTTCTCTCTCCTATTATATCTTTCCGACTGGAGGAAAAGACATTGCAGTTAAAAAATACATTCCGGTTACTTGCTTCTCAACAGATTATAATCCGTTTTTGCGTCTCTCAAAATATACTCGATGTATTCCGGCAGCTCTGTAAGCGCATTGTTGTCCATCCAGAGCTCATATGCCGGATCTTGATACGCCTGTTTGCAAATCCGATAAGCCGTTCCCTGATAGTAGGCATCATTCAGATCCGCATAATAATCCGACATCTGCTTCTTCTGCGCATCCGTCAAACCTGGAATATTTTCCAGTGCTTTCTGGGACTGATTATAAAATACCTTTCTCAGAAATTCTCCCTGAAACTCATCAAAGTTCAGAAGATCTGCCTTCTTGCTTCCATGTTCTTTCGCCCACTTTTCGACATCCACCGCCCAGGTTCGATAATAAAATTCTCCGTCCGGGGAATAGCTGAGCACTCCATACTTGCATCCCGGTGTCGCCAGCGAACTCGTCACCATCTCAGGAAGTCCTTTATTATCAGAGGAACGCTTATAATGCTGAACATGGAGATGACCGCTGAGGAAAAACGGTGCATCCCACTCTTCAAGGAGATCCACAAGCTGTTCTCCATGTTCAATCGTGCAGTCATCTACATAGATCTCACTCTCATCGAGAAGATTGTGATGGGCAATCGGAATCAGCATCACTCCATCCTCCCACGCTGATCGCAGTTGCTCCTCAATCCAATCATAAGTATCTGAGAGAATCGCGCCTCCGACTTTTGCAACCGGGCGATACTGGCAGGTATCGAGCATCAGAATTCTCGTCTCATCATCCAGCTCATAGACATAACTCAGACTTGTCTTGTCCTCACTGAGCGCCTCATCATAGCCAAAATTGCGGTATATTTCGCGAAACTCCTCCGGTGTCGTGTACTCTGCGGGCATTCTCTGTGTTCCCTTATACTTTCCGGCTTTTCGGTTATTGATATCATGGTTTCCCGGAATTACGAGAACCGGAATTCCGGCATCCTCCACTTTTTCGAGCTTTTTCGCCAACTCCTGATGGCTCTTCTTCTCACCCTCAAGTGTCAGATCCCCGCTCAAGATCAATGCATCCGGGCAGTACTCCATCACCTCGTCGAGAAAGGCATCCGTGATCGCATCGATATAAGTGACAATCTTTCCGTCTCCATACTCCACCATCTCCTGAAAACGCGGTCCGTTGTCCGTCAGCTCCTTTGCAAAGTAGTGGATGTCCGATCCCTGAATCAGATGACTCTCCCACTCGCCATCTCTCTCAAATCTCTTTTTTTCGTCTTTTCGATCCCAGCGATTAAAGCTCGAAGACATAGAACTTGAATTTTTGCTCTGATCTCCGTCAGAACCTTTGGTTTGATTGTCCGCCTGATTCTCTTTACCTTGATTCCCATCATTTCGATTTTCGTCATTTGCTTCTTCGGATGAGGCTTCGGCAGACGAGGATAGGGACGAGGATTCCGAGGAAAATTTCGACGGAGAGGATTCCGCTGAACCTGAGGACGACTGCGAAGAATCCTCAGAAGCGGACTCTGAAGTTGACGACGAAGATGCCAGATCCCCATTCGCATTTCTCGCACATCCAGAGCTCCCCAACAGAACGCTTCCCGCAATCAAGACCACGGATGTCAGTTTCCAGAATTTTCGTTTTCTCATATCTCCATCCTCCATTTCCACAACTGTTTCATCTCATCTTAATCCACAAATATCTCTGCCAGAATTTTAATTATCCGTAATATTCCTTCCGAGTATTTCTGTCTTACAATTCCTATCTCCTACGGCAGCTTCACAATATCCCAGATATCCGATGGCTCAAATCCAAGTTTCCAGCATGCAACACCCGCCAGATTGTTCGTTCGGATCAGATCCATCTTCAAGCCGATCGACCGCTCCTCTTCCATCCAGATGCGGTACGTCGTTCCATTTTCTGTCTTCTCTCCGTAATACTGTCCGAGTGCATCCTCCCAGGTCAATTCAACCTGATTATCCTGAACCCACTGCTTTGCCTTCGTGATTCCCATCGCCTGAGACGTCACTCCATTTGCATCCTCCTGCCATACCCGTGTGTAGAATGGAATCGCACTGATCAGCTTCTCCTTCGGCACCTCTCTGAGGGCATCCTCAATTCCCTGTTTCTCATATCCAAGAGAGGCAACTGAGCCGGCATCTCCACCTGCATAGTGCTCATCATATCCCATAATCACGACATAGTCTGCCACGCGCCCCTGCTCAGCACGGTTGTAAAATGCGGTGTACGCGGATGGAACATAAGTATCCACAGAGAGAATGATTCCATTTTTTCGACAATCCACAGAAAGCTCGCGGATGAATTCCACATAGTGCGGACCCACGGAAGATTTAATTCCCTCAATATCCAGATTGATTCCGTCTATTCCATACGCCTGCACATCCTTAATCAGCCCCGCAATCAGCTTTTTTCTCGCTGAGGTATCTGCAAAAAGGACACCAGAATCCACATTGTCTCCCTTATTGAAGTTATCAAGAACCGCCCATACCTGCACATCCATCGCATGTGCCTTCTCCACATAGGAACGATCTGCCAGACACTCATAATTTCCCTGATTGTCTGTCAGAAGAAACCACGTCGGAGCAATTACATTAACGCCCTTTGTATTCGCCATCAGCTTTTCCATCGTCTTATTCGCATCCCGGGTCGTCACCTGATGCCAGACAAGACAGATCGGCTCATCCAAAGAAATATTCGTGTAGACTGGCTCCTCAAAATGACTGACTGGCTGTTCTTCCGTGCGATCTTTCAAGGTATTATTCTTGATATAACCCAGATAGCCGTCCTCGGTTCTGACTCTCGACCAGTTCTCCATCTCATCGAGAATCGTCACCTGCATCCCTTTTGCTTCCTGAGTGACAACCTTACTCTTCACACCTCCGCGAATACGAATGGTCGTCTTCTTTTTCAGGACTGCCGTTTCCTCTGTATCCCAACTGCTATCGAGAAAGAAGCGGTTTGCGTCCCCATCTGTAAAAGTCTCCGTCCGGATATCGGTGTACTCCCGAACGAGATCTGCCAGCACCCAAACCTGATCATCATCCTCCACAAACAGAGAGCTTCCATCATCCGAGCAATCCGTCTCACTAATATAACGAATGGATTCTGGAAATGTGTAAATCATCTGTTTATCCGCCTCATCCCAGTAAAATCGTTCATTGATGCTGTTGCTCACCCAATCCAGCGGAAGATAAACCGTTCCCTCAATCAATTTTCCCTTGATTCCATCCGTCCGCTGTCCATTCCAGATGATTGCCACCTCATCCTGACTGCTAACCGCAAACACTTCTTGAATATCCGCCTGCTCTTTCGACGGCGCTAAATATTTCCAAACGGTAAATCCTCCTGCCACAGCCGCAAAGATCAAGACTACCGTAGCCAATCTCGCAAATGAAATAAAATGTTTCTTCCGTCTTCTCCGCTTCATTTCCGGATTCTCCTCTTTTATGATCAAAATTTTGTCTTTATTATAGCATAAAACAGGAGTCCCCTCTCTTACATTTTCCTGACTATTCCCTCCCCATGCTTTTTTCCAGGCTGAATTGGAATTCTCTCAAAGCCCCTCCCCTTCCTGCGATGGACAAGAAGAAATCAGCTTCTTCCACTGCAGACCAGTCAGTCGTTTGTTTTGATTGCTTATTTCAAATTGCTTATTTCAGATTACTTGTCTCAAATCACTTCATTACCTATCACTCATTTATTGTATACAAGATCAAAACGAATCTGTCTCAAAATCTTTCTCCCCGCTGTGGCAGTCCCAAGTCCCACCTGTGCACTTCTCGCCTGAATATTCGATAACTCCGGAAACATTCCTCCATTCTCCATTCCATCATCATCTACATTGCCAGTCGCACACGGGCAATAACCGCGCCCCTGTTCTCTCACACTTTCGACCAGACGACTCTGGCTCCTGTTGCTCTCATTCTGTCCGAAATCCTGCCCAAACTTCTGACTAAAATCCTGGTTGAAATTCTGACAAAAATCCTTACGGAATGCCTCACAACAATCGTCATCTCCATCTTCCGGAAGATCCTCAAGGATATAATCTCCCATATAAAATCCACCGTCACTGCGAATCTCAAACAATCGCTCCCACAGCGTGTCATCCGCCTCCTTTCCGTCAATTAAAACAGAAACTCCCTTCGCCTGATAACGCTTGAGTCCCTGCACATAAGCCATTCTGCTTCGTGCATTCATTCTCAACTTTTTCTTCATACTCCCCCTTCTGTTCGGACAGCAGTCCAGACGACCAGGGAGGGATAAGCCGTGACACAAATTCTCCTGTCTGTTCTACTGTCCCGGGCTCTGCACCCGTTTCTTCCGTCAGCCGGATTTTCTTTTTCAAATTCCGCCAACAGGCAGAGATGATTTCTGTCTTCCGATCTTCCGCGACATTTCCTCTTGCTTATTTTGCCCAATCTGCTTACTCTGCCGATCTTTCTGACGGCACTTTTTTCCATGCTTTCCTCTTTCGGGAATGATTCAGATTTTGGCACTCTGGCTTTCTGCCGTTCCACATTCCAAATTCACACTGGCTTTCACAAACCATTTTTAACACGTTACTTTCATACAAATTCCATACGGAATATAGATTTTGTCTGCGCGCAAAAGGCAGTACCAATGGCAAAAAGGATATTTTGTTTTGCGTTTCGTTCTTTCATGTGATTTCTGTATTTTGTGTGATTTCTGTGAATGTTTCTATGAGCTTCCATGAATTTCATATAGAACTGTATCCCGCTCAGATTTTTCATCATACGCAAGATGCACAGGCAGAATCAGCGCCCCCATGTCTGCCGGATTTTATGGCAAAAGCATATCGTTCTGATCGCAGAATTGCATTTCACTTTAATATTAAAAACAGGGTTTTCTCACTGAATATAAGATCTTTTATTCACCGGACGGCTGTTGAGAATCCTTCGGACTTCTCACTGCCATTGAATATGTCCCTTGCAAGAAACAAGGAACGCATAAGAAATCGTTTTGATGCTGCTCTCTTCAAAAATGTCGTTTCCTCTGTTCGACAGCTATCATCTCTGTAAAGCCCATTCTAATACAAACACCGACATTTATCAAGAAGATTTTTCAATTTTTATGTCTTTATTTTCTTTTTTCATAAAAAATCATCGCCTAAAACGCGCCAAATGTATATTTTTGTTGCATATTTTCAAGTGGAGCGTTTTTGTATGATAGGACGCAATTTCCTATCATACAAAAAAAGAGACCCTGCACGAATCTCATGCAAGATCTCTCTATTTTCAACATTCTGCTGTTTCCAACACAGAGTATATCTTACTCCATGGTGTACGGCATCAGAGCGATGTGACGTGCTCTCTTGATAGCAACGGTCAGAGCTCTCTGGTGCTTTGCACAGTTTCCGGTAATTCTTCTCGGAAGAATTTTACCTCTCTCAGAAACGTATCTCTTCAGCTTATTTGTATCCTTGTAATCGATTACGCCGTTCTTGTCGCCACAGAATACGCAAACTTTCTTTCTTCTGCGAATGCCGCCTCTTCTAACCTTAGCGCCATCAGCTTTATCAGTCTTATTGAATGCCATTGGTAGTGCCTCCTTCTCTCAAATATCGTCGCACGCTCAATTTCTCACGCCAACCTGCGCTTAGTTGAACGGCAACCCTTCGTCTTCCACACCATCCGGAATGTTCATGAATCCGTCACCGATCGCACTTGAAGGAGCTGGACGGGAGGTCGGCTGGTAAGAACCACCGCCCATACCACCGTTGCCTGCGCCAGCACCCTTGCTGTCTGCAAATTCCTGATCATCTACGATGATGTCTGTGGTATAAACGCGCTGACCTTCTTTGTTGGTGTAACTGCCAGTCTGAATTCTTCCGGAAACGAGAACTCTCATTCCCTGACGGAAATACTTCTCTGCGAACTCACCTGCTCTGTCAAATGCTACGATATTGATAAAGTCTGCGGTCTGTCCCTGATCGCCATCCTGACCTCTGCGACCTCTGCGGTCTACTGCCAGAGTGTATCTTGCGATCGCCATGGAACGCTCGCCCTGTGAGTACCGAACTTCCGGATCTCTGGTCAATCTTCCCATAAGGATTACTCTATTCATACCATCACTCTTTCTAAATTGTATTTACTGCTCGTCCTGCTTCACGCAAAGATATCTTACAACCTGCTCCATGATACGGATGTGTGCTTCCACTTCGTTAGAGCAGTCAGAATTCTCAGACTCGAACTTGATGAAGTAGTAGAAAGCCTCCTTGGACTTCTGGATCTCGTATGCAAGTCTCTTCTTGCCCCAGTCGTCAACGCCGGTAACAGTACCGCCAAAGCGGGTGATGTATCCCTGTACCTTCTCCAGTGCTGCTGCTCTCTCCTCGTCTTCGAGTTTTGCGCTCAGAACAACTGCTAATTCGTATTTGTTCATTGCTTTACCTCCTTGTGGTCTCTGGCCCTTGA
>NZ_CFAHBC010000028.1:0-39099 GCF_983179755.1 Brotaphodocola sp.
GGCGCTTTCATCTCGGTCATTGAATGACCGAGGATTCCCGCTTAGATGTCCTAAAGTTTCACAAAACTGATTTTTTTCTTTCTCGGAGAGTTCTGCGGTCAGCCATTCATAGAACATGGCTTCAATCTGAGCTTTGGAATTTTTCAGTTCATCTGCCTTGGAGGTGGCAAAGAGGAGCTGACTGCGTCCATCATTTGGATTTGGTCTCCGCTCTAAATAACCTTTAGTTTCCAGACTCATCGTTCTTCTCGCAGCAGCACCTTTGTCGATCTTTAGTTTTTCTCTCACCTGTGCCTGAGTCATTCCCGGATTGTGGCGGATAAGATGGATAAAATCAAATTCTGCTGTTCCAATTCCCTCCTCTTTCATGGTCTGAATCGTAAATTTTGCGACCTCACGCGCTATTTTTGTCATTTTTCGTTCGGTTTGGTCCATAAAATAATTCCTCCATTTCTTGTATTTGTTCCTTCGTTTTTTGATTTCATTTTTATTTTTACAAAAGAAAGATAATATTGTGATCCATGATGAGTAAATGACAGATAGATGTATATGCAACTAATTTGTAATGTCAAGAGTGGGAAGGAGGTTTTAAAAATGTTATTTGGCTTTTCAAGTTGATTAATTTGGTGGTAGTTAGGTTGTTGTTTTGGGGAGATTTTGGGATGATTTGTAGTAGTAATGTGAGGAAGGGTGGAGTGTGTTGGATTGGTTTATGTTATTTACATAGAACGTAATATAAATACATTTAATCATTTTTGGAAATATTATCGCTTGTATCGCCACTATTCGTTACTACTTTTATTTTATTTTTTATCAATCCAATTCTAAGCAATTTCTACTTCTACACAATAACCCCCATCATGAATATAGTCACAATATTGAAAATATTCGAAAATATAAAAACAGGATCAAAACAAAAGTGCTTCTCTTTCACTCTCTTATTTTGATCCTGTTTTCTTTTCGTTCTGTTTTTGTCTCTCTTTATTCTTTATTTTACTGCTCTTCTCGCCTTGTAAAACTTCAAAAAATTTTAGAAAAGCATTTATTTGGATTCTGCGTTGGTTTTAAAAATCACGCAGACAGGACTTTCTGCCTGAATCTCGCTTCCACTGTAAGAGAGCAGACCCGTTTTCGGATCAATATCCATCAGGCAGATCGTATCGGTGAGTTCATTCGCCGCCAAAAGCTGGGTTCCATCTGGATTTCTCGTGATAAAGCGTGGCTGTTCTCCGCGTGTCTTGATATTTTGCAGGTAAGTCATGCGACCAGTCTCCTGATCCAGCCCAAAGACGGTCACACTGTCATGTTTTCGGTTGGAGAGATAGAGAAATCTGCCATCTACGCCGATCTCGATCGCACTCGCCCAGCCATCGCCTGGGAAATCCTCAGGAAGTGTCGTTAAAATCTGCTTCGGTTCCAGATGACCACTCTTCTCATCAAAATAGTAGCAAGTTACCGTGCTGTCCTTCTCATTCAGGCAATAGCAAAATTGGTTATTTGGATGAAAGACGCAGTGTCTAGGCTCTGATCCACTTCTTCCCTTTACAAGAAACGTCTCTTTCAAATCGCCCGCCTCAGAGTCAATGCAAAATACTGTTATTTTCCCCACTCCCTGAAGGCGACCCTGAGATGGGACGAGAAGCCATTTTCCACTCTTATCCTGACAAACCTGATGCGGATGAGAGATATAGCCCGGACCGCCATTTCCGGAAATAAACTTTAATTCCTTAATCTTTCCGAGTGATCCATCCGCCTCAATCGGAATCACAGATACTCCACCAGTCTGCAGATTTGCCACAAACAGCCACTTTCCCGTCTGATCAAGCGTCAAATGAACCGGATTTGTCCCATGAGTTTCGGTTGTGTTCTGGTAAGTGAGCGTTCCGTCCTCTCCCACCACATAGGCACTGACCTCCGAGAAATCGCCGTGAATCGCATACAGTCGATCCTGCTTTTTATTGAGACAGAGATAAGACGGATTTACCTGTCCCTCTGCAATCTGCAATAATTTCCACACTCCACGTTCAACACGGTACACACGAATTCCTTTTCCTCTCGCCTTGCGCTCTTTCGTTGTCCGACATCCAACATATGCATAATAGCTATCGCTCATCGTATCTTAAATCTCCTTTCTACCTGTTTCCTGATAAATCCCTTTTTCCTGCAAAATGATCGTTCGCCTTATCTGAAGTTTTCGACACTGTCGCACGAATCTTGTAACCGCCAAGCACAATGTACATCACAATCGCACAGATCAGATTTGAGATTGACACACCGAGAAAGATCTGATTGCTAAGTCCCTCAATTCCCATTTCCGTCAGCAAATCTCCCACAATGATTCCGGTGAGAGCAATCGGAGAAGCCGTTCCCCCAACCGCTCCAAGGATTGCCATGACACCCATCAGAATCGGGTTGACATTCATCTAGACAGACAGCGAAACTGCAAAGATGACGGTTACTGACTGTACACTGATTGCGCCTGGTCCCGCTGCCGACAGCACAAAGCTGACCACATACACAATAATCGGAACAAGGAAGGTGTTTTTTCCGCAAAGTCCAATCAGACGCTTCGATATTTTTTCCAATGTACCATTCTGCTGAAGTAAACTGAAAAACATCATCGTTCCCAACAAGGTTGCAAACAGTTTATACGGAAATCCTTTGTAAATATCCCCTGCGTTCATTCCCCCTAATGTTCCAAGAACAAGTGCAAGACCAAAACACACAATTCCCACATTCATTTTTTTCGTAAACCCAAGAACAATCGCCCCAACAAGGAATAACAATGCAACGACCTGTAAACCCATATACTTTCCTCTCCTTTTCATATTTCATTTGCGTTTATCTGTAATTTATTCGATTTGGTGTCATCCCGCCAAACACAAAATTCACCCGTACATTTTTTACAACTCCTCCCCTTATTTTTTCTCCGTTTTTTGTTATCTTTACTATACATCTTGTGTATTATAAAGTAAAATGGTATAATTTTATCGTTATCAATAACTATCTGGAATAAAAGAAAAGGAAACAACAAAAAAGGAAATAAAAGAAAAGAAAAAGAAAGAACGGTAAGATTTTATGGACGAAAAAGACTATGAACTTCTCTTAGACTTAAATGAGACAAAAAACATCACAAAAACGGCACAGAAACTCTATATGACCCAACCAGCGATCACCAAGCGCATTCAAAAAATGGAGGAGGAATTGCAGTGTACCCTGTTTCTCCGCTCAAAAAAGGGAATTCTGTTCACCCCCGCCGGTGAGCAGATTCTCCCCTACGCGAAAGAAATCCTTGTGAACAGCCGAAAATTAAAGGGGCAGGTTCTAATGTCTCAGAATCAGATCTGTGGAACCATCCGCCTCGGATCTTCTCTGAACATCGCCCACTACTACCTTCCACGCATTTTAAAACTCTACACCGACAACTATCCCCTTGTCGATGTGCAGATTACGACGGGACAAAGCAAACATCTCTTTCAGCTCTTAACCCGGGATGAGATCTCGATCGCGATTATCCGCGGTCACTATGCCTGGGATGAAGCCTGCCAGCTGATCTCCACAGAACCGATGTGCCTGGTATGCAGCAAAGAGAACCAGGGCAGACCACTCACCAACTATCCCTATATCGGGCGTCACACCGACTCCGATTTAAGCACCCGCATCGACCGTTGGCTTCTTGCACACAATCTGGCCAATCTGCGCCCGCACATGTGGATCGACAGCATTGATGCCTGCAAGGAGATGGCAAGGTACGGTCTTGGCTGGTGTATCTTGCCCAAAATTTGTCTGAATGATTTCGACGGTTACACCGAGGATCTCTATATGGAAGATGGATCTCCGTTTCTTCGCAGTACCTATGTGCTTTACAAGCACCTCTATGCCAAACTTCCGCAGGTACAGCTGTTTCTCGATATGCTGACCAATGACGCCAAACAACCTCTCATGACGTAAATAACCCGGAACTTTTTCCAGAATTCCGATGGCATAATCTCTAGTTTCCTATAAAACAATAAAAGAACGGCTGACCAGAGTGATCAACCGTTCTTTTATTGAATACTTTTATTTTACCAGTTTTTCTTTTCCTTGCTACTGCCGAGAAGAGAGAAGCCCTGCTCTAATCCATCAACGAGCTGCAAAAGTCCGTCGCCTACATCGACTGGAAACAGGGATCTTACTTTTTTACAATGAATGCGCGAAAAGCTCACGCCTTTAGGTGTGGGATGGATAGCATAGATGTTTATTTTTGTGATTCTTCGTCGTCTTTTTTCTGTGTAGAAGTCCAGTCCGGGATATTTCCATTTACGATCGCATGAAAGATGCGCTTTTTTGCACCGCGGTTTTCGTGGTCGATGCCGATCAGAAGCTGTTTGACATACTCTCTGCGCGTGTGACCGTCGGCTGGACAGGGATTCTTGCAGACAGGAAGCTGCATGAGATTGCGGAAACCCCTGACATCCCCTTCTTTGACGAGCATCAGCGGGCGGATGACCGTGAGATTCGTCTTCTCAAGATGAGTGACTGGTGGGAAAGCATAGAATCGTCCCTCGTAGATCAGAGACATCATGGCAGTCTCGATCAGATCATCCTGATGATGAGCATAGGCGATCTTGTTACAGCCGAGTCGCAGTGCCTCATCGTTTAATGCGCCCTTTCGCATTTTGGCGCAGAGTGAGCAGGGATTGGACTCTTTTCGGATATCGAAGAGGATCTTGCCGATCTGGGTGGAGACGACGGAGTAGGGAATACCAAAGTCTTCACAGAGTTTTCGGATCGGTTCAAGATTCATCGTATCAATTCCCATGTCGACGGTGATTGCGGAGAGGGAAAATTTGCGGGGATAGAATTTTTGAAGACCGTGCAGGGCATAGAGCAAAGTCAGGCTGTCTTTTCCACCTGAGATGCCGATTGCGATGTGGTCTCCGTCCTGAATCATATCATAAGTATCAACTGCCTGGCGCACCAGACTCAAAAGTCGCTGTAATTGCATAAAAAGTACCTTCGGATTTCATATTTTCATATTATATCGTAATTTTCATAAAGTGGCGCGATGCCCCGACTTCTCTGTTTTGCCTTCAAACATTCGAGGATAGGTTCTAATTTTTCTTCAGGAATTCGTTGTCAATCCACTGCAGTCGGTGCATTTTTTGTTTCATAGAACGCAATTTCCTATGAAACAAAAAAGCGACTTCGCAAAATCACGAAATCGCTTTATAAAAAATGCAGAAGAAGGGAGTCGAACCCTCAAGGTATTGCTACCACACGGACCTGAACCGTGCGCGTCTGCCAATTCCGCCACTTCTGCATGGTGCGGAAGATGGGACTTGAACCCACACGACATTGCTGCCACTAGATCCTTAGTCTAGCCTGTCTGCCAATTCCAGCACTTCCGCTCACAGGTATGTATTCTACTACAAGTGTTTCCAAAATGCAAGTGTTTTTTCAAAAAAAATAAAATTTTTTAATTTTGATTTTTACAGGTGTAATGAAAGCAAGATATTTTGAAAAAGAAGGGTATGAGATTGTTGTGGATACCCGTGGAACTCTGCTCTGGGAGGATTCTGCCAAGGCGGGCGCCCACTGTTGATTCTGATGAGTGAGAAAGCCAACAAGGAGTATTTGGATTATTTGGATGGCAAGCATATTTCATGGCTGATCAACTCCTACAAACAGCAGTAAAGTGAGGGTAAATGCCAAGTGCACATCCCTCCGGAGCATTTTTTGTATGATAGGACGCAATTCTCTATCATGCAAAAAAATATGTTTTCGAACATTCGTTCGTTAACAAGATGGTCAAAAAAACGAACAAAGGTTTGCTTTTATCAGAAACATATGATAAGATAAATTTACAAACATTTGAAAATAAATTTTCAGAAAAAACATAAATATCCTGCTGAAATATGCAGGCAAAACAGGAGGGCGGACAGATGGCCAGAAAAAAAATCTCTCAGAAACAACAGGAAATTCTTGATTATATCAAGGCGTGCATTCTCAAAAAAGGATACCCACCAGCAGTTCGCGAAATCTGCGAAGCCGTTCATTTGAAATCAACCTCTTCCGTTCACTCTCACTTGGAGACGCTTGAGCGAAACGGATACATCAGACGTGACCCTACAAAACCACGTGCAATCGAGGTTCTTGACAACCAGTTTTCCACTCAGCGCCGTGAAGCTGTTCAGGTTCCGATCATTGGAACCGTCGCTGCCGGACAGCCGATTCTCGCCGAGCAGAATATCGAAGAATATTTTCCGATCCCTTCCGAGTATCTTCCAGCAGGCGGAGAAGTCTTCATTCTGCGTGTCAAAGGCGAGAGCATGATCAATGCCGGTATTTTCAATGGTGATCAGGTCATCGTTCAACAGATGAATATTGCCGAGAATGGAGACATCGTTGTCGCACTGCTTGACGACTCTGCGACAGTCAAGCGCTTCTACCGCGAGAACGGTCACTATCGCCTGCAACCGGAGAATGACACGATGGAACCGATCATCGTCTCAGATGTTCAGATTCTCGGAAAAGTAGTTGGACTGTTCCGAAGAATGTCTTGATCTCGAGATCTTAACCAGATTCCGTTAAACCTGGCAGAACACATTTGCGAATCGAAACCAGCGAATCTAACATGTACGAAAAATCCCATGTCTGAAGGCATCGAAATGGAAACTCGCACGCCTAAAACATGGGATTTTTCATAACAAGCGCCACTGGCGCTTTGCACCCTCGCGGAGCGTTTTTGTACGATAGAACGCAATTTCCTATCATAATTTCCTATCATACAAAGAAAAACAGCCGGTTGGGGGACCGACTGTTTTAAGGAGAAGGTATTTCGTTTCTTATGGGATGTTGCAAAAAACTATATTTTGTATTGGGGGGTTACGTCTATTATAATAGCATGAGCCATCAAAAAAGTGTGCACAAAGTTTGATTTTTTTTGAAAAAGTTTTTTTGCATCTTCCACAATGTGTATCGTTATAAAAACATAGCAAAGTCTTTTTCCCCGTTTTCGTTCTGATACGCTTCTCCCTCGATATCAAAGACCTGCTTAACTCTCGGACGATTAAGCGCCTCGATCGGTGTTCCCTGCGCAATCACTTTTCCCTCATTCATCAGAAAAATATAATCGCAATAATGCGTTGCCAGACGCAGATCATGAATCACAATCAGTACCGTCTTCTTACACGCCTTCAGATAATCAAGAAGAAAGAGCTGGTGACGAATATCTAAATGGTTCGTCGGCTCGTCCAAAATCAACGTGTCCGCTCCCTGCACAACCGCTCGCGCGATAAATGCCATCTTCCGCTCTCCTCCAGACAGCGAAAGGATACTGCGATCCCTCAAGTGCAAGATCCCAAGTTCCTCCATCGCCAGCTCCATGACCTCTCTGTCCGGACGAGAATGGTCAGCTCGCGCATATAGTCCCATTGCGACGACTTCCTGCACCGTAAAATCAAAGACACTCGCCATATCCTGACCGACATAGCCGATCATCGATGCCAGCTGCTTCGGCTTATAGGAAGAAACCGGCTTTCCATCCACAAGAATCTCTCCCTGGGACGGTGTCGTGATCCCAAACGTCGTCTTAATCAAGGTTGATTTTCCGCATCCGTTCGGTCCGATGATCCCGGTCAGACAGCCCTCCCGATTTTCCAGATCAACTCCCTTTAAGATTTCTTTTCCACCAAGCCGGACATGGATATCCTGATATTGAATTTTCATACTTTAAGAAAAATCCTTTCCTATCCTTACTGCCTTACTTTTCGCAACCTTTAATGTCCACCATATCTGCTTCGAATCATCAGAAACAGGAAAAACGGTGCTCCGACAAAGGCTGTGATGATTCCAAGTGGAAGTTCCGCGACTCCAAATCCTCCTCTCGCAAGCGCATCCGCCCACGCAAGATAGATTCCTCCAAAAAGAGCAGAAAATGGCAGTACAATCCGGTTGTCACTCGTCCCGGCAAGGAAACGCACCGTGTGAGGCACAACGAGTCCCACAAATCCAATGATACCCGTCACGGAGACAAGTGATGCGACCATCACCGAACAGAGAATAAAGACGGAATTTCGGAACAACCGCACCCTCATTCCCATCGCCATCGCATCATCATCGCCCATCATCATCATGTTAAACTGCCTTCCGGCTATCGTACAGATTATACTTCCCGCAATCACGCACACCGTCGGAAGCGCAAGGCTCTTCCACTGTGCAGACGCAATGCTTCCCATCTGCCAGTTATAGACCGAAGCGATGCTCTCCGGACTCTTTGCAAGGAAAATCAGAAAACTCGTCACTGCACTCATCACCGCATTGACTGCCGTTCCCGATAAGAGAAGTGTCACCGGCTGAAGTTTTCCACCTCCTGCACTTTTTGCCATCAGATAAACCACTCCTGCAGAGAGAAGTGCTCCGAGAAATGCAGACACTGTCGTCTGGTATTGTCCCGCAAAAAGCGGAAACGGCATCAGAAGTGCCCACGCTGCCCCCGCGGAAGCTCCGGACGAAATGCCAAGAATATACGGGTCTGCAATCGGGTTCAGCACAATCGCCTGCATCGCAGATCCACAGACAGCCAGTCCCGCTCCACAGACCACCGCAAAGATTACTCTCGGCAAACGGATGTTCCAGATAATCTGAAAATGTGGAACAGAGTAGACTCCCTGCGCAAGTTTCTCGCTCCCGCCAAAAATCTTATCGACGATGATTCCGGCTGTCTCCGAAAACGAAATTCCGGTCGAACCAATACTCACCGTTGCAACCATAGAGATGAGAAGTCCCACCAGAAGCAGAAGAAAGAGCAGGAACTCTCTCCCGCTCTTTCCCTGCTTCCCGTTTACTCGAAACATTCCGGGTAGAAGTGCTGTGCAAACTTCTTGCACGCACTTGCCGCACGCACATCCTGCATCACTTCTACCAGCGGAATAATCAGGTAATTCTCATTTTTTACTGCCGGAACTTCAGACAGAGCCGGATTGCTCTTTAAGAAATCGAGCTTCTCCTCCACGGTCTGAGTGCCGTAATCGTTGATGATAATCACATCCGGATTCGTCTCCACAAGAGTCTCCACGCTCGTGTTGAACCAGCGGGAATCTGCCATGTTGCGGGTACAGTTGACTCCACCTGCAAGTTCAATCAAGTTGCTCTCAAGACCTTTTGAGGTCGTGTAGATCTCATTCCCCTTGAAGGTGTCCAGAACGAAAGCCTTCACCTTTGTATCCTCCGGAACGTCCTTAACTGCCGTCTCAACCTCTGCAATCTGATCCTGAATCTCTGTCACGAGTTCCTCTGCCTTGTCCTCAACCTTAAAGATCTTTCCAAGATTGCGAATATCCGTATATACATCCTCAACCGTCTCATCCTGCACGATCGTTCCCGTGATCGTCAGACAGTTGATGCCCTCATTTTCAAACTGCTCATAGCTTCCCCAGGAACCATCTTTAAATGCGCTGATCTGTCCGATTACAAGATCCGTTCCAAGTGCAACTGCATTCTCATTTGATTTCTCGATCTGCGGAATCTTCTCAAACTGTGCCTCAAGCTCCGGAAGCGGTTTATCTGCCGCGCTCGTCGATACATTTCTTCCGACAACTCGGTCTCCAAGTCCAAGCATCACCATATTCTCGGCAGCATAAAGGTTTGCACACAGTACCTTCTCCGGCATTTTCGTGAAGGTAACGGTACGCTCTCCATTCTGAATCTCAACTGTGCCATAATCTGCCGGATCCTGCTGATCCTTGCTCTCCGCCTCGCTCTGATCCGCAGATGCCTCAGATGCTTTGCTCTCCTCTGCCACGGACGATTCTGCTGTGGTCTCCTGCGCACTTGTCGTATCTGCGTTCTTTGGAGCACATCCGGTTGCTAACGCCATTCCGAGAAAAAGCGCCATTGCCTGTACAACTACCTGTTTCTTTTTCATGTTTTTCTCCTCTTTTTCTTCTGCATCATGTCCGCACTTCTCTTACGGGAATATGGGAAGCAAACATGAGCGATGATCGTTGAACTGATAAAAAGATAGTGCTTTGATGCATTTTTCGCTGAAATAAAATCTGAAACAAAAAAATGCCCTCTTTATCGCCTTGACCCTGATTTTCAAAACATCTCAGGTGCAAATGGCAACTCTAAGCGCACATCATAGCATGGGGAGAAGAATACTCATCAAAAAGACGCTGTTCCTTTCTCCAGCGTCTCATATCCAACCTTCCCTCCGAAAGCGGATAATCCCACATGACAGCAGGTCTCCTGGCTTGGAATCATCCTCCGTCTTCGTCTTCCCGGCATTTTTATCTTTCTGCCAGTGACTTTTCTTCAACGTGTGGTAAAAGACTTCGTCCTCCAGTACAGTAGCGGGGGCTGCGCTGTTTGCCAAATGATTGGGGACAGCTTCCCTGTCAGGCCTTTCGGCACTGTCACGCCTATTTGATTTCAGTTCATCCGTATTATAAGAGGTTTTTTGTTCTTTGTAAAGGTTTTTATTTACTCTGATTTGCTCTGTCTTCCTGCTCTCCCGCCTGTGTCAGGGAGAGCGGACTCGTCCTCCTGTCAAAGATCTTTGCACCCAGTTTCTCCTCGATCTTTGCGAGGAAACTGCAAAACGCCGGTTTGGACACAAGGAGCTGTTCCGCTGCCTTCGTGATATTTCGGCATTCCGACACAGACTCTATCTATGATCCTCGCCCGATCTGCACATGGTCTGATTCTCTTTTCAATATCCTCATCACACTCATCGTGGCAGGGAAAATCCCTTTCCGAGTACCTCCTCCGTCGAATCCACAAGCACAAAGCCTTCCGGATCGAGTTCGCGAATCAGGCGCTTGATCTTTGGCAGACGACGCGGAGAGATCGCGCACAAGATCGCCTTCTGGTTCTGTCCTGTGTATCCGGTCTCAATCGGAAACAGCGTCACGCCCACATCGTTTCCGAGCAGAGTCTTTTGGATCTGTCGGTATTTCGGGCTGATGATCCAGAGCTTGACCTGTGTGCTTCCTGTCATCAGAACCTTATCCAGAATCACGGACATCACCATAATCTGAATCATGCCGTATAAAATCTGATTGATGTTGGAAAACGGAATCTGAAGTCCCACAACAAGAATGCTGATTCCCATCATCGCTGTGCCGACCGGTACCCCAAAAATCCGGTTGACAATCAATGGTGGAATATCAAGACCACCCGTCGAAGCATGGGCCCGCATCACAAGTCCAATCCCAATGCCATACAAAATTCCCGCAAACACCGCGCAGAGCACCAGATCATCCGTCAATGCTTTTCCGTCAAACACAATCTCTAAGACGCGCAACATTAGCGGAAAAATCACAGTCGACAACAGTGTCGTCACCGCGAATTCCTTTCCCAAAATCCAGAGTCCAAGCAAAAAGCAGACTCCATTCACAACCGCATACGTCGCGGAGACAGGAAGAGAGGTAAAGACATACACAACCTTTCCGACACCTGTCGTTCCCCCCGTAATCAATCCTGTACTCTCCAAAAATGCTGCCGTCGCAAACGCGACAATCAGATTTCCCACAAGCACCATCAAAAGATTTTTTAATTTTTCCATGTGAACCCCCATTCCCTTCTCTGACTTTTCCCCTCGTTAACAGTTAACACTACTTACTCCATCAAACAACCGCAAACTCGTGCTGATGCAGACATCTGCGTTCTAACGCAGGCGCTTATTTTTCTATTGCGCTCATTTCATTATAGCACAAAAAAGCAGTTTCTGTCTGCATGATTCACAGACAAAAACTGCTTTTCCATGATCCAACAATCAACCGCAGATCAGCGAATAGACTCCAAGTCCCGCAAACGCAGTGCTGATGATCATTGCAAGGAAAATCAACCTTCAACCTTGAGAGAATCTTCCTGTAAGTGTAAGTATTCTTATAAAACGAACAAAACTTTTATCAAGCGTCTCTTTAAAGTGATAAAGTAAACAAAAAAAGGCGAACGAAAGAGTCTATCATCTCTCTTTCGCTCGCCTTTTTTCGATCATATAAATCATACGATCACACACTCACGCAATTTATTAAACTTATCAAATAATCAAACAAATCTGTTAAATGATCTGAACCACATAAATTCCTAGTGAAACGTCTCACTCTTCCGATTTCCAAAGCTCTGACTGTGAACCACCCGATACTGACGTGGGGTCATTCCGTAACGCTTCTTAAACTGTCGGTAAAAATAGCTTACATTCTCATATCCGACGCTCACTGCAACTTCTTCAACCTGAAGATCTGTCTCCACAAGATATTTCGTCGCCTTCTGAAACCGCTTGCGCATCAAAAGCTCCTGAAATGTACATCCAGTTCCCTGCTTAATGATCTTACTAAGTCCGGATAACGACTGATGGAAATCCTCTGCGACCTGGCTCAAACTCGCATTCTTATACTGTGTATCAATATATTTTAAAGTTTCTTTCACGATCACATCTTTATGATTCTGTGAGGAATTCTGAATCAGATTTCCAGAGCTTCCCAGAATATGAAGGAAAATCAATCCCATCGTATACTGGCTGATGATGCTGTCATTTCCGTCATCCCGATACGTCGTAACGATCAGGTTGTCCATCAGATTGCGAATATCCGTCTGTCCCCGCTTCTGGAACAGAAGGTACTGCGCGGATGGATTGTTCTTTCTGAGGAAATTCACCATGAAATTGCGGATCTCACTCGGTTCCTGAAGCATCTGGAACGGAATATCAAAGAATTCTGGGCGCACAATCAAAAACAATGCCAGATCCCCTGGTTTTCCCAGTTTCACTTCATGCTCCACATACTGATTCATCATGAGAAGATCGCCCTCATGCTGAATCAGTTCTTCTCCATCGATCCGATGAATGACACCTCCATGGATTGCGTACACCATCTCAATATAATTATGGCGATGCAGAGGAATCGGCTCCTCATCTCCATAAGCTCTTGCGGTAATCAGCTGACGGTCTTTCAGAAATAGTCCTGCATCCATAACGGCTGCTCCATTTCCTTTTGCCTGCTGAAATATCGTTCTCAACTGTGATTTTTCCTCTGCTGTCACTCCCAGCTGCTTTTTTATTTGTTGTTCGTTCATGAAAAAACCGTCACTTCCTTAAAATGTATATGTTTTTTTAAAACACAGGTATCCTTGACAGAATTTTAACTTTATTTCTATCCCCTTAATAATCCCCGGTTTATAATATAACAGAAAGTTTCGAGAACGTTCAGATTCTTAATTAACAAATAGCTGTCCTGATTTTCCTGTTTTTTTATATTTTGCTCAATTTTCTCCAATATTAGTTAAAAAAACGAGTCATTTTTACTCAATTTTTCAAATATCGTTAAACAAAATACGCGCAGATTCGAGTATTTCTTTCGCAAATCCAGGCTTCTACACTCCATTGCCTGCTATTATAGCATTCTTCGTTTCAAAACAAAATAACACTCATTATATCGAATCTCTTTATTTTTCAAAAAAGTAAAAAACTGTTATTCATTTTTTTCTTTTCGCAGCAAAAAAGCGGGGAAATATCCTGTTTTTCGGATACTTCCCCATCTTTGCATTTTTTCGCTCCTATCGATTTCCGTTTTTTACACATTTCGATTTTCGCTTTTTATTTTTCTAAATTTCAAATTTCTCCATTTTTAGTTTTGTTTTTTATTTCTCAATCTTCCATCGAGCTTTCATAGTTCAAGCCGAAATCCAGCTCATAATAATTTCCCGCCTGATCACGGTACGCATAGGCTTTTCCGTTCTCATCCTTCAACTCATCCGGAAGATACTGATCCTTGTCGTATCCAGGCACATCGTTCGGGCTTATGCAGACTCCATCTGCATTGACCGCGAGAACCTCATCCCCTCTTGGCAGAGTCACCGGCAGTTTTCCGGTCGGTGCAAAACGTCCGAAGATCACATCGAGAGTCGCCGACACATAGGTATCAAATCCCGCAAGGAAGGCATCACAGTGCGGTTCTACGTTTCCAACTTCCCATGCAAGCGTAATGTTGACGTTCGCGATCACCTTTCCACCGTGGCTGTGCAGAATCTCTGCGATCTGTGCAATCCGTTTTACACCACTGAGTGTCGTCTCCAAATGCGTCTCTGCGGTCGGTCTTCCCTCCTCATCGACGTTGCAGACTTCCTTGTCTTCACACAGATCCAGTTCCAGATAGCCCGGTGTCGCACTGAAGTACGCGCCCGATGACGGCTGAAGCAGAAGGATTGCAAGATCAGCCTCCTCGACGTTGTTTGTCAGAGTCACGCCCATCGCGTTCTCTGCGACCTGTTTTTCGAGGGATTCCGTCGCTTTTTCTGCCATTTTCGGGTCCTTGTGGAAACACTCCACATACACTTTTTTTCCATTGCACTTTTCTGCGGTGAGTGGCAAAATTCCATCATTTTTCAATAGAACGACACTCTTTCTGTGTGCCTCCATCGCATGATCCCAGTCAGTCTGATTATAAATAACTTTCTCCGCCCGCTTCGGATCGCGGTACGGATTCTCAAACATGCCGAGCGCAAACATCTCCGTCATTGTGCGGGTAACTGCGCGGGTTTGAACTTTCCATCCTTCGTCGGTGCAGATCGGTCTACAATCTGTCCCATTGTCACATCGGTCACTGCATCTACAAAACGCGCCGCCATCATCAGAAGTCCCACGATTCCGGCTGAAACCCCCATTACATCCGTGTAGAACTTCATCATAAACATCGATGACAACATAAACGTGAAATCATTTCCGAAATCTCCAAAGAAATATCCCACTTTGTCTGCAAAACCAAATGGTTTTACATTTTTCCTTGCCTGTCCTGCCATTTTTCTTCTCCTATTCTTGACCAATTCTCGAGTCAGAGCCCACACAGGGCGCAAACCCTGATTCTCTTGTATTTTTAGGTTCTTTCGATTCCTGCAACGTTTACACCCGGTCGATTTTGATCAGCTTGGCGTTTAAGCTCTCAAGAAATCCCTCCGGCATCGTGCCACTCGCCAGACCTGCCATTGATTCCGGTGTCATCTTTTTCATCATATCCCACATGCCAACTCCCGGTTTCACAATGAAATTCGTTGCCAGCTTGACTGCATGTGCCGTGATCTCAAATGCCTCCGGAGACTTTGCAAGTTCCTCCATCGTATCACGAATACTGTATTTGCCCTCCGGGAATTCCATCGGCGCTTTCAGATCCATATCTCCGATGCTTGAGAACCAGTTTGCCACTCCCTCTGCTCTCTCATTGACTTCCGGAAGTACGTAGATTTCAGGCTCCTTCTCCACTTTCTCAAGAGAGATCGAATCTTTCATGCTTCCTGCCTCTGCAACGAGAATGTTGTTTCCTTCTTTCAGAGATACCGTGAAAACAAATACCTTATCGGCTTCCTTCTCCGCAACGAGACTTCCATTTACAAACAGCTTAACGCTCGGCTGATTCGAGTAAACGCGAACCTCAGTCGTCTCACCGGCACGCTGTGCATAGCGCCGTCCACAGATGTGAACCATCGGTTTCTCGCTCCAGTATGACTGATAAATATAAAAGCTGTCTTTCTTTACCTTTCGGTCGATCGTCACAAGTCCCTTGTTGTTTCTGCCTACAACTCCGCCCTCATTTCGCGCTGCACAACCGAAGTCAAACATGTTCCATGCATGGCTCGACCACATCCACGGTCTGTCGTTCAAAACTTTCGCCATATGCTCGTGATACAGCGCCTGATACTCCTCAGAATAGTCCTTACAAGCCGGGTTCGGTCCGTGGTTTGTGATCACGCCCTCACAGCCGTACTCGCTCAGTCCCAGACAGAGATCCGGGTGAAGCTCATGGAAACGGTCAAGCCATGGTCCGTTGTCCTCCATCTTTCCGCCGTACCATCCAAAATAGTGGTTGTAGCTGATCACATCGGTGATATGGTGCATCGGACTTTCAAGCGGAGTCATGCTCACATGGGCGATTGTCGTCAGTCTTGTTGGATCAAGCTCCTTTGCAAGCGCATTCAGTTCCTTATGATTCTCAACGAGTTTCTCTGAAATGCCACCGATCAGGATCTCATTTGAAATGCCCCAGAAGCAGATTGACGGGTGATTGTAATTCTGGATAATCAGTTCCTTGAGCTGTTGGATGCAGTTCTGATGAGCCTCCGGGTCTTTGTTGAACACGCTGATAAACGGGATCTCTGCCCAGACCACAAATCCAAGTTCGTCACAGGCATCGTAGAAATCCTGCGCATGCTGGTAATGTGCGAGACGAATCGTGTTTGCGCCGAGTTCCTTGATGATGCGTGCGTCCTCGTAGTGATCTTCCTTTGTCAGTGCATTTCCCTTATAGAGCTTATCCTGATGACGGCTCACACCGCGAAGAGGAGTCGGCACCCCATTCAGGATAAATCCCTGATTTGGATCACAGGAAAAACTACGCACACCTGTCTGAACCGTAAGCTCATCATAAACTTCATTTCGTCTGAGTAAGGAAGCCTTTACCTTGTATAAGTATGGGGTTTTGGGGCTCCAGAGAGAGATATTGTTTACATAGAGCGTAATTGAATTACTATCAGCCGGTCTCAAACCACCTGCAACCTCAGAGCCATCCGCATCTTCGATGCTGTAAAGCACCGTGAAATTCTCATCTGCTCCGCTCACAAAGCTCTTGATCTCAAACATCGCTCCGTCACACTCATCGGGCTTCGGTGTCACCATGATACCCGGACCACCGTAATAATCCAAATCAAAGTGAACAGACGGAACGCTGATCAGCTTCACTCCACGGTACAGACCGCCGTAAAACGTAAAGTCAGCAGACTGCGGATACACACTGTCCTTATACTTATTGGAGCAGTTGATCACAAGCAGATTCTCCGTTCCATCTATGTGGCACAGGTCTGTGACATCTGCACGGAATGTCGAGTACCCGCCCTCATGATAAATCGCTTTTTTGCCGTTGACATAGACCGTTGCCTGCTGTCCCGCTCCTAAGACCTCCACATAAGTGCGCCCTCCCCCAAGCGGCTGCACCGGTGTCTCAAACATTCTCGCATACCAGTAACTTCCTCTGTCATAACTTCCGTTTCCATCCTGACCATCCACAGCATTCCAGGTGTGCGGAAGATCAACCTGCTTCCAGTCTGCCGGCAATGTTTCCGGTAATCCTGCATCCTGCTGAATGAATTTCCATCCCGCATTGAGATTGATTACTTCTCTCATTCTTTCCCCTCCGATTTTATTAAGATACCCTCGCTGAGTTATGTCCCTCATAAGTGATGACTTAACTATACTCATATTTTTCTCTTTTTCATAGGACGATTTTCGTTGATATTAGCATTATTTTTTGTTAATATAATAAATGAGATTATTTTTGTACGAAATCAAAAGGAGCGTGCGAAAAAGGAAGTGCACGAAAAGAAAAATATAAGCTAACTAAGAAAGGATCTGTCTATGAACGAGACGAAAGAAACGAGGAACATAAAGGAATCAACAGAAAAATCAAAAACAAAACTCACAAAAAAACATGCAGAAATCCTGACTCTGATGAACGAGCTCTATGAACACTGGGGACTTCATGTCCTCCTGATCACCGATCCCTCTACCCAGTGCGAGTCGGTTGACCTCGGTTTTCGCAAGCGCATGTATATAAGCCCTCAATACAATCAGATCGCTGATCTTCTCCGCTCCCACCTTGAGGAAAATACCTTCTATCTCTATGAGGATGAGCTTTTGATGAACTACTCCCTCTTCCGCCTGCCCCCAGAACTGTCAGAGAGTCTGTCTCTCTCTTTTGATTGTTCCGACTGTTCTGATCGTCATTTGACTTTCTCCTCTGATACGGATACTTCTGATATTGATACTTCCGCTTCCAGCTCGAATTCCAGCTCAAATTCCGGCTCAGAGCCGTTTTCTCCGGTTCTCTGTGTCGGACCAATACTCTTTCAGTCTCTGAGCACAGCAGAAATCTCAGAACGCATCAACACGCTTAAGATCAATCCGCTCTATCAACAGGACCTCATCGAATTTTACAATTACATCCCAATTGTGTCTTCCAGAGAACTGTGGATTCACACGCTAATGTTCTTCCTGCGAAAACTCAGTGAGAATCCGATCACCTTTCGCGAACTCTCCTTTAGTGAGAAAGCATGGGGATTTGTCACACGAGATGAGGACAACTACTCTCTGCCAAGCCAGCCGGATGTCGCTCTGACTGCAATCGAGGATCGCTACAAGGCAGAACACGATCTGATGGAGGCTGTCGCTTCCGGAAATACGCAGGAGGCAATGCTTCGCTGTCAGCGTTTTCTCTCCTACCGATTAAGTCCTCGCGTTTCCTCCCCGCTCCGGGATCGAAAAAATATCCTGTTCACCTTCAACACCCTGCTTCGAAAATCGGCAGAAGCCGGCGGTGTGCATCCACTCCACATTGACAATCTCTCACGCACCTTGGCAATTCAGATTGAATCTGCGATGACTGTGGATCAGCTCAACCAGATCCGAAGTGGAATGGTTCGCAAATACTGTATTCTTGTTCAGAACTACTCAAGACGTGCCTACTCCCAGCTCGTCCAGACCTGCATGAATAACATTGACTTTTACTACAATACGGAGCTTTCCCTCTCCTGGCTTGCCAGACAGTGCGCCGTCTCGGAAAGTCACCTCTCCACTGCATTCCGAAAAGAGACCGGAATGACCGTCACCGACTATATAAATAAAACCCGCATCCGACAGGCACTGATTCTCTTAAACACGACAAGTCTGCCGGTCGGAGAAATCTCCTCTCGATGCGGGTTCTTTGATTCAAATTATTTTTCCAGAGTTTTTCGGAAATTTCAAGGGCAATCCCCGAAGCAGTATCGCAGCATGATTCACCAGAAAACTCGGGGCTCTGAATCATCCTTATCTTAACATACTTTTACAAGTTTTTTAGCAATGCTCTTCCAACTGATGAAGTTCGCCAGTCACAGAATCCATGATAAATCCGCCGATTTTCACGTTCTTCGGCATAAGCGGGTGATTGCGGAGCACATAAACGGTATCGCTGACGGAAACCTCAACCGACTCAAATCCACCGAGCCAGTCTTCCAGATCGATTCCGCTGTGACGGATAATGTCAATGTGCTCCTGAGAGATTCCTCGCTCCACGAGCTTTTTGAGCATTTCTGCTCCATCCATTCCCTGAACTCCACAGTCGGTATGACCAATGACCATGATCTCCTCCACTCCAAGTTCAAGAATTGCAACGAGAAGGCTTCGCATTGCACTTCCGTAAGGATGGTTGACAACACCACCTGCATTCTTGATCACCTTGGCATCTCCATTTCTGATTCCTAAAGCTGCCGGAAGCAGTTCAATCAGACGCGTATCCATACAGGTCAGAATTGCGAGCTTCTTATCCGGATATTTGCTCGTCAGATACGGCTCATACCCACGGTTCTCAACAAATTTGTGATTGTACTCCATAATCTCTTCGATCATAAAAAAGTCCCCTCTTTCTGATTATAATCGTTATGTTATCATACCTCAAATCCTCTGCTCCACTCACTCCATCGCAGAGGACAAACCCCGTGAAAGCTCAGCAGATTTTTTGAAACAGAATGCACAAAAGATATGCTCTGACACATTCAAAATTGCTGGATTTCTTGTGCAACATTATAAAACAAAAAGAAGAGACTTTGCAAGATTTTTCAGCTATCTTAATATTTTTTAAGTAAACGGAATCTCATTTCATCTTAAGTGAACTGGAATGACCAGATTTTGGAAAATATCGGACACATCAGCATTCTCTCGGATCTTTTTAAATATCCAGTCCTGCGTGACAGCCCTGATAAACCGCATTCGTATTAGTTATCCTCAGAAGCCACAGCAGTCGCAGTCTTTGGCTGGTCAAGCTCATCCTGCCACTGCCAGCCAATTCTTCCGTAGCGTCTTGCAATGCCTCGAATCTCCGTCTGAAGCGCAGTGCTGAGATCTTCCTCTTTTACTCGCCACTTCCAGTTGATTCCAACCGTGGACGGGCGATTCATACGGCTCTTGTTGTCCCGTCCGAGATAATCCTGCATCGGAATGACGCACAGAGACGCACGGGAACGCATAATCAGTGCAATGAAACTGCGATAAAGATATTTCTTTGGCGTATAGGTGTCGCAGAGATACTCTCTCGCAAGTTGCTGTTCTGCCGGAGTGATGCTGTTTAACCATCCCGCAATCGTCTCATTGTCATGCGTTCCGGTGTAGGCAACACAGTTTTCCGTGTAATTGTGTGGCAGATAATCATTCGCACAGCCTGAATCGCGGGAGTCAAATGCAAACTCGAGAACCTTCATACCCGGGAATCCACTGTCAGATACCAGTTTTCTCACGGAATCCGTCACATATCCAAGATCTTCCGCAATCACTTCTTTTTCTCCAAGTGCCTCTCTCACACGAGCAAACAGATCCATTCCCGGTCCCTTCTCCCAGTGACCGCCAACGGCTGATTTTGCTCCATACGGGATCGAGAAATACTCATCAAATCCTCTGAAATGATCGATTCTCACGACATCATAGAGCTTGAAACAGTAATTCAGACGCTGAATCCACCACGCGTAACCGGTCTGGCGATGGTAATCCCAGCGGTAGAGCGGATTGCCCCAGAGCTGTCCATCCGCGGAAAATCCGTCTGGCGGGCATCCTGCGACTGCAAGCGGAACGTTGGCTGCATCGAGCTGGAAGAGCTGTGGATTTGCCCATGCATCTGCACTGTCCATTGCCACATAGATCGGAATATCACCGATAATGCGGATTCCCTGACTATTTGCATAGGATTTGAGCTTCATCCACTGCTTATAAAACGTGAACTGAAGATACTGCTGAAATTCAATGTCGAAGTACAGCTCTCTGCGATAATAATCCATCGCATTGTTCCAGCGAAGGCGAATATCCTCTGCCCACTCTGTCCACGGCTTTCCCTCAAATCGATCTTTCACCGCCATGAACAGCGCATAGTCTGAAAGCCACCAGGACTGTTCGCGCACAAACTGCTGGTACTCCTCGTTCTCGCTGATCTTACTGCGCTCATATGCCTTGCGAAGAACCGGATAACGGTGTTTGTACAGCTTCTCATAATTGATTGTTCCGTCTACCGCATCCTTCTCGAGAATTGCACACTCCTTCTTGGTCAGAAATCCTTCCTCAATCAGCTCCTCGAGACTGATAAAATACGGATTTCCCGCATAGGTGGAGAAAGACTGATACGGAGAATCCCCGTAGCTCGTCGGTCCAAGTGGCAAAATCTGCCAATAGCTCTGACCTGCCTTTTTCAGCCAGTCTACAAACTCATATGCACTCTTTGAAAAACAGCCGATTCCATACTTGGACGGCAGGCTACTGATTGATAAAAGAATTCCCGCTCCTCTGTTCACCTTAATCTTCCTCTCTCTTCCTCATTTTCCCGATCTCAATTCATCGTTATTATCGTTGTTATCGTTTCTTTTTCTATCCCTGTGCGCCAGATTCTGTCTCAATCATTACCCCACAGTGATCAGACACCTGCGGATATTTCTTTCCATCACAGATCACCTGAGAGGATGCAATCGAAACCTCCCCTGCATGCCAGATATAATCAATGCGCATTCCGCTCTCCGATTCCCCATCTTTCCAGCCATCAATTCCACCGGAAGCTGTGCTCCCCTTGTCCCGGTGTTTTGCAAGCAGATAGGTGTCTGACTATCCGCTCTCGCAAACCAGATCATATCCCTCTCCTCGCACAGAAGCCGGGCTGTTGAAATCTCCCATCAGCCACAGTCCCTGTCTCTCCGTTAACTGATTTTTCTTGCGCGCAAGGCGCTCAGCCACACACTTCCACTGTGCAGAAAACGGCTCTTCCTCATCCTTCCACCAGCCCATATGAACACTGTAAAACCAGCCATCCTCATTTCTCAGACCGACAATCTTCCGCGTTTTCCAGTTGTGATAATCATCAACGGCGCTGATTGTAAACTGGTCCGTCTCCATCACCGGTTTCCTCGTAAAAATTGCGAGTCCCTCCTCGTAAATGTCGTATCCCAGTTTTGCCGGAACCCAGGTCCAAAAGTAATCGAGACCGAAGTTTTTGAGCAGACCTGCGAGATTTGCCCCGTAATTATCTCTGTGAAGTCTTCCCTCGTATCCGGCAACCGGCTGGTAGCCCACAGCCTCCTCATCCGGCAGAGGCGAGCCAGCTAAACTCTGGCTTGCCTCCTGAAATGCCATGATATCCGGTTTTTCTCTCCATACGACCTGTGCAAACAGCGCCAGCTTTTTCTCATAGTCCGGTTCTACCAGACTATGAGCATTGAGTGTCAGAATTTTCATTTCCCTGTCATCTCCTAAATTGTTACTGTTCACGCGCACGTGCCCAGTAACGGAATTTGCCGTGGCTTCGCATTTAAATACGGCAAATTCCCACTACCAGCACGTTATCTTACAGCACTTTCGATTCCAAAAGTGCCTACCGCTGAACAGTAACCCTAAATTTCCAAATGAACCACAAAATGAATATATGTATCTACAAAGCAAATTTACACAAAAATTTTCATAAATTCTATAAACTATAAATTTCAAGTCGACGCATGCATCAACTTGGCGCATGCTTCTGAATTATAAGATATCATTGATATCAGATTTCAGAACATCTGCCTTCGGTCCGTATACTGCCTGAATTCCATTGTCCTTCTTGAGCAATCCAAGTGCGCCCTCTGCCTTCCATGCCGGAAGATCTGCAACCTTGTTCGGATCTTTCACCGTCACTCTCAAACGGGTCATGCATGCATCAACAAGTGTGATGTTCTCACGACCTCCGAGAAGAACGATGATGCGCTCTGCCTGACTGCCATTTCCACCTGCACTCTGGCTGTTCCCGGCAGATGCAGATGCATCCGCACTCTCATCACCATTCTCATCCGTGTAATTTCCGAGACGACCCGGAGTTGCAAATCCAAACTTGCCAATCATAAAGTATGCCACAAAGTATCCAATCACAAAGAAGACAAGCACGCAGATCACAAAGTTAACCAAATCTCCCGCAAGTCCTGCTTTTAAGGACATCGGCACACGGGTCAGGAACTCCAGATTTCCGAACGAATGCAGACGCAGATGAATCACTCCTGCCATTGCAAATGCACATCCCTGTAACACTGCATAAACCACATAGAGCGGAAGAGCACAGAACATAAACATAAACTCAAGCGGTTCGGTTACACCGGTTAAGAAAACGGCGAGAACCGTAGATACAAACATCGAGCGATAATTTTGACGCTTATCCGGATCAACTCTGCGGTACATTGCAAGTGCGATGCCGAGCAGAAGTCCGGTTGCACCGATCATCTGTCCAACCTTGAAACGAGCCGGAGTTACCGTTGTCAGAAGGTTGATATAGGAATTCATATCGCCTGCATTCTTAAAGTTGATCAGATCCGTTGCCCATGCAAGCCAGAGCGGGTCCTGACCAAATACCTGAGTTCCTGCGTTGATTCCTGTCTGGATCGTGTAAGTGCCACCGAAAGATGTGTAGTTCATCGGAATCGTCAGCATGTGATGCAGACCAAACGGCAGTAAGAGACGCTCCAAAGTTCCGTAGATAAACGGTGCCAGAATCGGGGAGGTGGAGGAAGAATTTGCAATCCACACACCAAATGCATTGATTCCAGACTGAACAACCGGCCACACAACTGCAAGAACAAGAGAAATCACAACCGACCATGCAATGCAGACCATCGGCACAAAACGCTTACCGTTAAAGAATGCGAGTGCGTCCGGAAGTTTGCGGAAATTGTAGTACTTATTATAAATCACACCACCTGCGAAACCGGAAATAATACCGACAAACACACCCATATTCAATGCCGGTGCTCCGAGAACCGAGGTGAAATATCCGTTTACGAGAATCTCTTTTCCAAAAAGCGTGTGCGTCACAGCATCTGCGTCACTGAGCATTGCAGAGGTCACACCGAAAATGGAACCCGTGATCTGGTTAATCAAGATAAATGTGATGATCGCTGCAAATGCACCGCCTGCTCTCTCCTTTGCCCAGGAGCCGCCGATTGCGATTGCAAACAGAATGTGCAGGTTGTTGATAACTGCCCATCCGATATTCTCCATCGTGCTTCCGATCGTTCCGATCATCGAAACATCTGCGCCTGCCATCTGAACCAGCTTTCCAAGGCTGATCATCAGTCCCGCTGCCGGCATAACCGCGATAACCGTCATCAGCACCTTGCCGAGTTTCTGAAGGAAATCAAAGTTGATTGCCGGTTTCTTGGATACCTTTGCTTCTGCCTTGTCTCCATTTTCGGACTTATCTGCATTTACAGACTTGCCTGCATTGTCGGCTTCTGCCTGTGTGCCCGCCTGCTCACATCTCTCAAGAACCGTGAGAAGTACGCTCTCTCCTGCTTTCATCTCACCCTCGCCGTAGTTTAAGCTCTTTCCTTCCATTCCTCCGCAGACCAGAACCGGTGTCACTGCGCTGATGTTTTTCTCTTTCAAAAATTCCAGATCAACTTTTGCGAGCTTCTGTCCGGCTTTCACCTTGTCTCCCGGTTTCACAAATACCTCAAAACACTCTCCCTTTAAGGATACCGTCTCAAGTCCCACATGAATCAGAAGCTCAAGTCCATCCTCTGTTTTCAGACCAAATGCATGCTTAGTCTCTGCAACGGATACCACCTCTGCATCCACCGGACTCACAATCGTTCCATTTGACGGAATGACCGCCATTCCATCTCCGATTACTTTCTGTGAAAATACCGGATCATCGACCTGCTCAAGCGGAATTGCTTTTCCTGTCACCGGAGATAAAATCCGGATTCCCGTACAGAATTCTTCTCTGTTCTCCATTTTGTAACCTCCCTCATACATACATTGAATTTCTTTTACCTGACGCTCCCCCTGCTGTCCCCTATTGCTGTCTCAATCTTTCTTTGCGGTTCACCGTTCTCGTCTCTGCAAGTTTCCCTGCACTGACTCGATCTGCATTTGCGCAATTCGCAATCACTTTTGTCTACTCATTCTCTCTGCCCGTGCATGTTGTTGCGCTTGTTTTATGCAACCGCTTGCATTAAATATAATGCGTTTGCACAGATTTTTCAAGTATTTTCTTCACTCATTTTTTATTTTCCACGTTTTTCACAATTTTCCGCACGGTTTTTATGCACTTTTCCCATATATCAAAAGGCTGTTTCAAACAAGCTCCTGCGTGCTTTATGCAAATGCATTTTTCATGCATGCAATTTTCACGCAAACACAAATTGACAATTCTGCAATTTTCCTCTAAAATAAAGATCAGAATCCGAAATAGACAGAGAAAACATAGGAAAATAAAATAGAAGAATTAAAAATAGAACGAATCAAATCAAAACAAAAATAAAAGAATTAAAAATAACAGAAATAATCATAGCAAAGAAATAAAAAGATCAGAAATGAAGAAATGATGGATCAAAAGCAAGGATCCAATTAAAAGAAAGAAAAAGAAACCGGAGGTTCTTGATTATGGCAGTTACAATCAAAGATGTTGCAGCTCTGGCAGGCGTGTCCCCTTCGACCGTCTCCCGCACCTGCAAGAATAACCCATCCATCAGTGCGGAGACAAAGGAAAAGGTTCGCAAAGCAATGAGTGAGCTCGGCTATGAGCCGAATTTTCAGGCGAGCAACCTTGCCACACAGAATTCCCGCACGATTGGGATCATTCTCCCACCATCCGTAAGGGAAGCCTATGAAAACTCGTTTTACCTCGAAGCAATCCGCGGAATCAGCCAGTTTTGCAACCAGAGACAATATATCAACACAATCATCACCGGAGACAGCACGGAGGAAATACTTCAGGCGATTCGCTCGATGACGCGCAGTGGACAGGTCGACGGCTTTATTGTGCTTTATTCGATGCGTCAGGATCCTGTCACAGATTTCCTCTACAATGAGGGTCTGCTCTATGTTCTGATCGGAAAAGCCTATCAGTTTACCAACCAGACGATCTATATTGACAATGACAACCTACTCGCCGGTCAGGACGCGACCGAATATCTCTATCAGCTCGGTCACAGAAAGATTGGCTATATCGGTAGCGACAGTACCATGATGTTTTCCTCTGACCGACGCACCGGCTATGAAAATGCCCTGCTTCGCCACCAGATCCCGTTAAATTCCACTTACTGCATCGAGATGAAATCTGCGAATGAAGAAGATCGTCAGCCCCTTCTTGAACTTCTCAAGCGCCCGGATCGTCCGACTGCTCTCGTCGTGAGTGACGACATCCTTGCCGTTGCCTTAGAGCGCGTCTGCCTTGAGATCGGTCTGTCCATCCCCGATGACCTCTCGATCATCTCGTTCAACAATTCCTTGTTCGCGCGCCTGACCTCGCCCCAGCTGACATCGGTGGACATCAACTCCTTCCAGCTCGGTATTGAGTCGGCATCCCAGATGATCAACCACATCGAAAACCCGAATCTGCTTGCAACAAAGATTCTCGTCCCACATCACATTGTTGAGCGCGACAGCTGTGCAAGCCCCAAAGCTGTAAATCCATAAAAACAGATACGCCAAATGTAGCTTCTTTGCTTCTTCGCTTTTCAGATCACAAAACAACTGTAAAACAGAAAAGCTCCTGTGATCCGATACAGATTTGGAATTTCGATTGTCTTCTCTTCCAAATTGTCTTCCGATCACAGGAGTTTTTTTATTTCCGTTTTCTGTTCTATTCCGGCAACCCGGATTTTTCTTCGTTCATCTCATCCCATTTTTTTTGACACTGTGCACATTCTCACCTTACGGATCGCAAGATTATAGATATCCAGCGTGCTGTCCACAACCGGCTCCCAGCCAAATTTCTCCTTGATGTAGGCAATCTCTCGCTCTCCATCCGCATTCTTCTCAGACTCACGAAGGGAAATTGCAAGTTTTAAACGCTCGCGAAGTGCCTTCACATCTCCGACAGGAAAATATCGGGCATAATCTCCGGCGACCTCCCTGTTCTCCGGAATATCACTGAAAATACAATGTGCGCCGTAGCTCATCGCCTCAAGCATCGTGATCGCCATTCCCTCGACATCACTCGGAAGCACATAGGCAATGCAGTTGCTGTAAAGTTCCTCAAGCATTTGTCCCTCAACAAATCCAGGCATAATAATCCGATCATCCTTCTCTGCCTTCTCACAGATCGACATAGCGTAAGGGTTCGTCTTGTCCGCATTTCCCGCGATGACGAGCTTGACATCTGTGTCAATTCCACAGAATGCCTCAATCAGATAGTGGATTCCCTTCTCCGGAACAATTCTTCCGAGATACAGGATATAATTTTGTTCTTTTAAGCCAAATTTTCGGATCTTATCCGGGGCAACCGGATCATTCACCTGAATTCCATTATTCAGATAATGTGTTTTTCTCCCATAAGTCTCCAAAAAATAGTGCTGCATATCCTTGGAAAGCACAATGATCTCATCGGCATGACGCGCTGCGACACGCTCGCCAAAGAGCAGATACTTCGTCGCGAATTTGCCCCTCTTGGCACGCTTCCAGTCTAATCCATGGATTGTTGCCACAACCGGAATCTTAAAAAGTTTCGGCAGCCAGATCATCGCACAGCTTCCCTCTGCATGATAATGGAGCACATCGTGCCCGCCAAAAAGAGCCCTGCCTGTCGCCAGAACAGAATAAATAAATGCATTTAAAGAAGACTTATGCGAAGTCAGAATCTTATGAAGCCTCACATTCTTATACTCTTTTGGGATCTTTGGAAGATCCTTATTGAAAGGCTCCCAACGATTGTAGGCCTCTACCTGATTTCCCCGTCTTTCCATTCTAACCGCAAGCTCTGTGACAACGGTCTCAATTCCTCCTTCTCTCGACGGGATTCTCTTATGACCAAGCATTGCTATTTTCATACTTGTCCCCCTGTTTCCATATAGATTCTATACCGGATCATTCTATTTCCGATTATTCTTCTGTATCGAATCGCTCTGATCCGGGTTCCATTTCTACTCTTCACTTTATTTCTATGTTTTCTGAATTCTCTGTTTTTTACTGTTATATAAGAAAAACATTAACACTATCTTTATATGCTGTCAATCACATCTGCGAGATCTCGAGTGTTTTTTCAGATAATTATGTGTTTACTTCCTATTTTCCTATTCTATCAGAATTCTGCCAATGCTTCCGTTGCACTGTGGCAAAGCCTCATTCGACCAGATCACCCTGCTGACAATCCTGCAATCCCGAAACTTTCCATCAATCCGGATCCGATAAGTGTTCTCAACCTCCGGATTTTCCGGTGTCGTCTTAAATAAACTCTCCTTGAGCCGTTCGATCTCCTCCAACGGAAATGCTTCCAGCAGCTTCTCATTCTTTTCTGGCTCGAGCGTCACCTCATCAATCCCAAGTGTCTTTGCGCCCCACTCCGAAAACGTCAGCATCATCGGCTGAGTCGTGTACTCGTAACGGATCTCCTTCGAGAGTGACGAATAGAACTTGTCCTTCATTCTCTCATACTCAAGCTGCTGCTGGGTTCGCTCCGCAATCGAGAACTCCGGTCTCTGAAGCAACTCATCCGCAACATTTCTCATCTGACGAACATTCTGGTCACCGACAGAACGCAGTTCCAGTTCCTTTGTGATACGATCCTGAGATTCCACAAGACATTCGAGAAGCAGGGGATTGAATGCTCCGCACTCCCCATTTAAAATCATCTGAACCGCCTGCTTGTGGGAATAGGCAGGCTTGTAAACACGCTCACTCACAAGGGCATCGTACACATCTGCAAGCGCAACGACCTGAGCGGAAATCGGGATCTCCTCACCTTTTAAGCCGTCCGGATACCCCTTCCCGTCATAGCGCTCATGATGCCACCTGCAAATCTCATGTGCGACCTTTACAAGCTTCTCATTCTTATAGAAATCAATCTGACTCAGCATCGACGCACCAATCTCCGCGTGCGTCTTCATGATCTCATACTCTTCTTTTGTCAGCTTTCCCGGTTTATTTAAAATTTTATCATCAATTCCGATCTTTCCGATATCATGAAGCGACGACGCAAGCGTAATCATCAAACGATCCATCCACGAAAGTCCATACTGGTCCGTCTTTTTCGCCAGACATTCCAATAAAATTCCCGTGATTGAATTGATATGCATCACATGAAGTCCACTCTCGCCATTTCTAAATTCAACGATATGGCTGAGAATGCTGACCAGGATCCAGTTGCCCTTCACCCGGTCATAGACCTGATCCGTCACAAGACCGATCAGATGCTTCTGCTTGGCGTAGAGCATAATCGTATTCTGGGCACGCCTCTGCACCACCTTCGCATCAAATGGTCGGCTGATGTAATCGGTCGCTCCAAGTTCATAAGCCCAATCCACATAGGCGGATCCATTCTCTGCGGAAATCATAATAACCGGAATATTTTCAATCCAATGGTTCTTGTTCATAATCGCCAGCAATTCAAATCCATCCATCACCGGCATCATAATATCCAAGAGAATTAAGGAGATTCCGGTTTCATATTTTTGGATCAGCTTCAACGCCTCCGCTCCGTTTCCCGCTTCAAGAATTTCAAATTGTCCCGCCAGAATTTCTGCTAGCATTGCCCGATTTAACTGCGAATCGTCCACCAACAGAACTCTTTCCTTCCTTATCTCCTTCCTCATTTCTACCTTTTCCTCTGCACAAAAAGATTTTTATCATCACTCAATTTTTCTTTCTCAAGAATCTTAAATTCACTGCTATTTTATCACAAAAAAGAAAAACTGACCATCCTTCTTTCCAGATTCTCCCTCCCATTTATGCATTATACAAATTCAAGTCGACACAATCGTCAACTTGAATCTATCAAACAGTAAAATCAGCCGGTCGTCTCCATGCAGAGAAATCATGTCTCTTGCAGATAATCGGAGAAATTTTTCACGCTCTGCGCCCTCAACACTTCCGGATCACAGCCCCGAAGCTCTGCGGTCTTCTGAATCGTCTGCGAGAGTGATGCCCTGACGGATTCCGGCAGCGCCAAGTTCAAAAAGCTGTCATCTTCACGCTCTGAGGCGATGCGTCCTCCCTCGTCAAACGCCCATTTGACCGCCTCCATCCCATCTGTCTCGACAAGAATCCGCTCCGGGCGAACCACTCTTGCGACTTCCTGCACAATCGGATTCCAGATCACATCCGGTCCGACCGAAAAAAAACAGTCGAGATCGAGATAACGCTCCAAATCATGATCCGCGGAATACCAGTGCACAAGATACTGATTCGGATACTGGCGGATCAGTTCAGCAATCTCCCTCTCCTGATCCTTTGTGTGAAGCACAACCGGTTTCTTCTTTTGACAGGCAAACAAAAGCTGCTCCTCGAAGACTTCCCGCTGGCGCTTCAACGGCACATCACACCATAAGCTGTCCATGCCGATCTCCCCGACGACCCTGCAAGTCTCCAGATATGAGAGTAGATCCTGCACTGAGTACTCCGCACTGTGCCAGGGATGAAGCCCGAATGTTGGAATCAACACGCCCTCTGCACCCGGAATTTTGCAAAACTCTGTCAGGCACTGTGCCTCAGCCGGAGTTCCCGCAGATGCCAGCGTAAGAATCCGGTTCTCTATTCTCTGACAGGCCTCCTGCATCGTTGGAACATGGGCATGTGCATCCGCATAGCTCAACTCGTTGTTCTTTTCCTCATCTGCTCTCATCCCTTTGCATTCCTCTCACCCATGATCTCCTGATAAATCTCCCTGCGCAGATCTCCCTGCTGATAGAGCCAGTCACGGGAGCGATTTTTTTCGGTGATGCAAAGTTCCCGTCGAACCCTCCCTGACTTGCGATCGAGAATCAGAATCCGGTCGGACAGATAAATCGCCTCATCCATATCGTGTGTCACGAGAAGCACGGTGCGGTTCATCTTTTTTCGGACACCAAGAAGCCAGTCCTGCATCTCTCCGCGCGTGATGACATCGAGCGCGCCAAACGGCTCATCAAGAAGCAGGATGTCCGCATGGCACAGAAGCGTCCGAAGGAAGGCAGCTCTCTGGCGCATTCCACCGGAAAGTGCAGACGGATACTCATTCTCATAGCCTCTCAAACCAAACGCCTCGATCTGACGCTCTGCCTCCTGCTTCACCTGAGCTGAGGTTCCATGAATTCGTCCATAGAGACAGACATTTTCCAAAATTGTCTTCCAAGGGAACAGAAGGTCATTTTGTGGCATGTAGGCAAAATGTTCGGTAATTCCCTGAATCGACTCTCCATCCACCCGGATTTCTCCGCTTTCCGGAGCAAGCACCCCCGTCATCAGTTTCAAGAGCGTCGACTTTCCGCAACCGGAGGGACCGAGAATGCTCATAAACTCGCCCTCCTCGACAGAAAAATCAAGCTGATTCAAAATTTTTCGATTCTCATAGGAAAATACCAGTCCGGATACTTCCAGTTTTCTCATTGCGTCCTCCTGCTCATCTTCCTTACTCCGGAAGAAACTCGTTTGTGTAGCAATCTCCAGCTGGAATCTTGTGATCAATCACACCATACTCTGCCATAAAATCGGTATAGTTATCCCACACGCTGTCCTTCATCTCGCCCCAACGGTCGGTATCCTCCATATACTTTCCAGACAGATACTCCTGAGACATCTTCAGCATCTCAAGATCATAATCCGGTGCATACTTCTGAAGAATCTCTGCACTCTCATCCGGATTCTCAATCGCATAGCGGTAACCCTTCTCGGTCGCCGAGAGGAATTTTTTCACCATTTCCGGCTTATTTTTCAGTGTATCGTCGTTTGCGATGATAACCGGAGTGTAATAGTCAAGACGCTCATCAAGCTGGCGAAGCTCCATATAGTTGATCGGGAAATCATTGAGCTTACACTTTACATTATCCCAGCCTTCAAAAAACCACATGATGTCCACCTTATCTTTCAGTGCCTCAAAGCCGGAACCGTCAGAGATTACCATGTTTAACTTGGAAAAATCTGCACCAGCCTGCGTCATCACTGCTTTCAGGACAGCTTCCTCTCCAGGACCGCCCCAACCTGCATAAGTCTTTCCCTCAAAGTCCCTCGGTGAGGTAATCTCCTTGTCTGCGTAGGTCACAAAGCCGGAAGTATTGTGCTGAATCAGTGTCGCAATTGCCTTGATCGGAAGAGCTTCCTTGGAAGTCAGTGCCACAGTCACATCCTCCTGATAGCTGATGCCGAAATCTCCCTTTCCAACAGCGACAAGTGTAGCAGTTGCACCCTCAGTCGGCTCCACGATGTTGACGTTTAATCCCTCTTCCTCATAATATCCCTGATCCAGTGCGACATACATGCCCGTGTGGTTTGTGTTTGCCACATAGTCAAGAATCACTGTCACATCTTCTTTCTCGCCGGCATCTGAAGAAACGCTGGAAGCCTCTGCCTTGCTCTCCTCGGCAGACTCTGCACTTGCAGACTCCGAAGTCTTCGTCTCACCCGTCTCATTTGATGCGCCACATCCTGAAAGGCTTGCCGTCAGCAAAGCAACTGCCATCAGCATACTTCCTGCTGTTTTCCATGTTTTTCTCATAATGTTCTCCTCTTTTCTGCGTTTCTGTTTTCTGTGTTTCTGTTTTTTGCATTTCTGCATATTTTTGATCCTGCTCTGATTTTGAGCGCTTGATCTCTTAGAAATTTTCCCAACTCTTTATTTTCCGGCTCTGACTCCTGTTTTCTTTCGCTCATACGGCATTGTCACCCAGGCAATCAGGCGCGTAAGTCCATTCATGCACAGACTCAGCACAATGATAAAGACCACGCACGCAAAAACTTTGTCGAGCATATAGCTGTTTTTTACGCGGAGCAAATAATATCCAAGTCCTTTCTGGGAACCAAGCCACTCTCCGACCACTGCACCGCTGATGCTGTATGTCGCTGCCACCTTCATTCCAGAAAGAAGCTCCGGAATTGCGGCCGGAATCTTCACGAGCCAGTATGCCTTCCACTTTCCTGCCCCGTAAGAGCGTACAAGATGGACATACTCCTCATTCACCCGCGCCAGACCATCCGCAAAGCTGACAGCAACCGGGAAAAAGCACATCAGCACAACCGTCAAAATCTTCGGTGCCATTCCAAATCCCATATAAATGATCAGAATCGGCGCCATCACAATCATCGGAACCGTCTGTGTCACAACAAGGATCGGATAGAGACTGCCCCGAATCGCCGGAAACGAATCCATCAAAGTTCCAAGCACCAGTGACAACACAAAGGCAATCACAATTCCGAGAAGTGCCTCCCCCGTCGTCACGAGTGCATGTCCGCAAAGCTCTGAACTCTCTGAAATCAGCGCCTGAACCACTGCAATCGGCGATGGCAGGACGTAGAGCGGAATCTGAAGTACCCGAACCGCTCCCTCCCAGAACACCAACACCGCCAGAATAAAAAAAACCGGCGTGAGTTTTTCTCTTGTATTTTTCATCTTTGTCCACAACACTCCCTTTTATTTTCTCAACAGATGCGTCACCACAACGAAATATCAAAAAACAGAAAAATATAAAACAGAAAAACCGCCATCACGGGACAGCGGTTTTTCTTAGAACGATCAGAATCCTATTATTTCCAGATTTCTTTATTCTTCTTATTTTCCTACGCTGGCATGATCCAGATCAGGTCATGGGTCAAAATCCTTTATTTCCTCTCAGCCTGTATGCAGACTCCCCTTTTTGTATTTATATTCATCACTCTTATTTTTCTTTTTGCGCCCGTTAATTATAGCACATCTTTTTGGCAATGACAATGACAAATGCGCACCTCATCCCGCCTTGAAGATTGCGCCAGTCGCCTGGATCTCCTTTTCGTTGAGTTCTTCATCATTCCAGATCTTCTCCACCGCCGAAACAAAATCTGTCCGCTCATCCCCGGCAAGATACGTTTTCACAGCCTGCCATACCGGTTTAACGGTGTACTTATCGTTTTGCAGTGGGTTCTCTCCGTTCCTGCTACAAAGCTCTGCAATTACCAGCACCGCATAATCCTGTACCAGCTCCCTCTCCTTTGTGCGAAGACCCGCAGATAGATTTTTCACAAATTTTGCAAATTTCTGCTGATTTTCTTTCTCGGTTCCTCTTCCGTAACGCTGAATCATCAGATTTGCCACCCATTTGTTCATGTCCGCCATTCGGAAAAAGTGCTCAAAGAAGTTTGCAATTTTTGCATCATCCTTTTCATATCGGAGCACAAACTGGAAAATCGCAAGTTTCTGATACTCCGCCTCTCCCGGCATCTTCGTCATATATTCAACATAAAAATCAACGAAATTCGGGTCCATAGACGCAATCATTTCGAGCGCATTTCTTAAAACATAACTTGACTGCCTGATTGCGGTTGCATAGGGATTGAAATGCTGTTTTGCCCTCTGCAAAATCGTTCTTTTCTGCGACTCGCTCCAACCGTCCCTGAGCAAAATTCCGATTGCGTAGACGTAACCCACCATCAAATCGGCCTGATTGCAGGAATTGATCAGATCCATGCACGGCTCAAAAAAGTCTTCTGGATTGGATGCCTGTCCAATCGCCTCCAAGGCTTTCTTGACCTCTCCGTTAAGTTTAAATCCAAGTCTCTCATTCTTCTCTGCGAGAAGTTTGAGACCGTTTAGCTCACTCTTTGCATTGAGCTTCATCTTGCCGATCGCACTGATTCCCCGTGCACTTTTCGCCGTTGTCTTCAAGGATGCCATGTCCATCTCCATGATCGTCTTTGTCTTCGGGCGGTCGGTGATCCATGCCTCCATCGTCATCATTCTCATTGAATTGATATAAATCTGGAAACTGATCGGCGTGTTGGCCGGATAAGGATTCTGAAATTTCACAACTCTCGTCGCAATGCGCCGGTTCGGAAGATTCTTTGTCGTTCCCCTTCCAAGGTAAAGCTCAATTCCAATCGCATCTGTCGTCTTGTCGAGTTTATAGCAATCCCTAATTTCTTCTGATCGATAGGGCAGTTGAGTTCCGGCAGGAATCAACAGACTGACATACTCATTTCTCAGACCGAGATTGATTGAGTCATTTAAAATCGTTCCGGTATGGAAAACAGGTGTGTTTGTCTCACGATTTTCCTGCATCGGATTTCCAACTGATTCCGCAGTCGCTGTGAGCGTCTGATTTCCATTGTTCTTTGCCCCAATTCTCTGTACATGGTATTTGTGAAGGCAATAATGATAATAGACAGCTCCTCGCGCAACTGCGAGATCCGGATCACTCGTCGCAAGCGGTTCAAATCCGAAAAATTCTTTCAGTCTCTGGCGAATCAGATAGCATTTCGTCATTCCACCGTTTAAAATAACCGCGTCAATCTTCACTCCTTTTCCGGCCTTGTCGAGCACATCGAGAATCGGATAAATGATGTTATTGACATCGCGCTCATCCATCTTCTGAATTCTTCCGACATCCTCCATCTTATATGCATATCCCATCAAAGGCGCAAGGATGCTCTCCATCTCCGCCTTTGTGTAGGTCGTCTCAAACGAGTACGCGTCGTAGAGATTGATGTCCATGACTTCCTCGCTGTAATCATCCGGAAGCTGTACGCCTGACATGTCTGCGTCATCATATGCCATTGAAATCTTTACTTTCAGCTCTTCCGCCAGCTTTCTGAGCTTGCACATCACCTCTTCCCTGCGCTTGGTCGGAACGACAATCTCATACATTTCCTGAAATCTCTTGAGCATATCCTCCGCGAGAAGCTCATCGAAATTGTCTCCGCCGAGAAGCGTATAACGGCTGATCGCAAGATCTCGAATGTCAATCAAGCCCTCCGGGGTACTGCTGACTCTGTGAAGCGTCACATCGAGAGTTCCTCCGCCGAGATCAAAGACCATGACATTTTTCTCTGTCTCAAGGGAGAGCAAATCCGACGGAATCTCGCCATCTTCCTGCATCCGCATAAAATCATAGATGACTGCCTTCGGCTCATACAGCAGAATTTCATGCATATTTTCAACATTGATTCCTGCTTTTCTCGCCGCATCGATCGTCGCCTGACACTGATCGGAATCAAACGATGCCGGAACGGTGATCACGACATCGCGGATTTCTTCCTGAAACAGTCGCTTTTTTGCGACATTGATCATGTAAGAGAGAATCCGGGCGGACACATCTGCCGGAATCTTGTCCGGGATCTCATCCGCAAGATTGACCTGATCACTGACTCCCATCAGCGACTTCACAGACTTGCACACATATCCGGCTCTCGTCCCGTATCGACTCTTCGCATAATCGCCGACATCGGTGACAATCTTGCCTTCCTGATTCTTATAATAAAAGACAACAGAAGGGAGCAGAGGTGCCCTCGATGTGCTTCCCGTATCATTTTTTCTCTCCAGATTCAGGACAACCGGCTTCATTTTATCCCGAACAATATTGGCGTATGCGATCACGGAGTTTGTCGTTCCGAGATCAATCGCTGTGTACATTTCTGACATTTACTCCACCTCCTCTTCCTTCTCCCTCACCGTCGGCAGGGAAATCACCGTAGATCCAAACTTCCATCCCGGATGTTCCACCACAACCGTCTTCTTCTGATTCAGCTCCGTGTAAGACTCTCCAATATAGGTATATTCCGCAAGTCCCTCGACTTCCGTCTCAAACTCTCGTCCTGTGCAGTCAATCGGTGTCACTCCGCAATCCTTGATGAACCGAAGCATCTGCTTAAACACGATCGTGAGCGGGAGAAGCTGGGGCGGAGTCTTTACCTTCTGCTCCTTGAGCGTCGTGAGTCTCTTCTCAACCATCTCCATACTGTCTAAGAGATGACCATATTTTTCAGAATTCATCATCGAATAGAACGAGGCGATCGCCGTATTCTTTGCATCCTCTGTCGCCTCATCAATCGTCTCATTCAACTCATCAAACATTGCCTGCACAAGCTCGAGAGAATTCTTGTAATTGTCCTTCATAAAGCGAAGCTGTTCAAGTTCATTCCCCGACTGGTATTCGGCAACCGCCTCAGAGGACTCGGTCAGCACACGCTCCGTCTGCCTGAGAACATCCCTCGCACTCTTTTTTTGTCTCTTCATTCCATACTGCTCAAACAACGCACCACGAATGTTGCGAAGAAGACGATCGCAGTATCTCGACCGAAATGTATATAAGATCGGACTGTATGTTTCATTTTTCAGATCCGGATCAATCATAACCAGGAAAATCACCACGTATTTTCCAAGGAAAAAGATTTTGTGATTTTTTCTGTCTCTCCGTTCCAGATTTTCCGTAAATTCTGCATACTTCTGCATCGCTTCGCGATCTCCGTCTAAAGCCTGCTTAAGCCAAGAGATTCCCTGTTCCACAATTCCAAGAATATATTTACGTCTTTCTTCCTGATCCAGATTGACACTTTCGAGTGCTTCCATATATGTCTCATACGAAACCCTGTTTTCTTTCAAAACCTCCTGACTCATCCGGTAGGCATCTCTCGGATGGCAGTTTGGATAACGAAGACTTCCATAGACTGCGACCCACTCACCCATCAGCTTTGCGCGGATCGTTGCTGTGGAAGGGTCCTCCTGCAATTCCTGTGCCTTTGAAAGTTCTTTCTGCATCACATCCTGAAATATCTGATCATATTTCATAGCTTTCTCCCTCTTTATATAATATTTAAACCCATTCTTTGCCTGAGTCACAGAGAGATTCGGATGATTTTCTTTCATGACATCCCCCAGCGACTTTTTCCGAAACCTCGGATACACATGAAGCAAATAGATCTGCTCGACTCCCAGATTTTCTGCAAACCGATATATTTCTGCCGGTCCTGCATGCAAACTGTACAGATCAAATAAAACCGAGACACAGCCCTCTCTTGCGGAGTCCTGACCGACAACGATGTATCCGCCCTGATTTTCTGGAATTTCCTGATCGGACTGGATATGATTCCCATAAACAAAATAGCCCATGTCTGCAAGCGTATCCGCAATCTTCCTGCTCTTTGGCTCTAAAAATACGGGCGTATCCGGAAATACCTCGTTCAAGAAATACAAGAGATCGAGATTCTTGGGAATGCTCTTTGAAATCAGATAGACCCGTTTATTCTGAGCTAAGTTTCTCTTGATAATGGGCTCCAGTCCACTTTGCTCTGCGCCCTCTGTAAACCCAGCCCCCTCACGCTGTGCACTTTGCACGAGTATGAGCTCTTTCTGCCACTCATCGGCATCAAGATATGTATTTGGGGCATTTAAGAGAAGGACTTTCGGGAAAATCCCACCTGGAATCCTCATTCCGTTGAGTCCGAACCTCGTCTTGACACTGAAATCTCCGGAGTAGAGAATCCGGTGGCTCTCCGTCTCCAAATAAATCATCACGGCACCGATCATATGTCCCGCCGGCAAGAGGGTGATCTTGCACCCCTTCATCTGGAATGTCTTCATGACCGGTCTGACCTGAATCCGCGACAACAGTGTTTGTGCCTGACGATACCGTTCATTCTTTACCCGCTCGGACTCCTCTCTCCCCGAAATTCTTCCAAACTCCAGAAGTTGCACCTCGATCAGATGCTTCGTGTCCTGAGTCGCCAGAATCTCCGCATGTGGCGCCAGTGTGGCAATCTTAGCAAAAGAACCGATATGGTCATAATGGGCATGGCTGATCAAGATGAGATCCAGATCGGAGTAATCCGATACTTCCTGCAAAAGACGCTCATAATCCGGATAGAGTTCCTCGATATCGGGGCGTTGCAGGCGTGCCCCACAGTCAAGCAAAATCCGAATTCCATCTATAAAAAGAAAATAGGAAGACGCTCCCACCTCATCTCCGCCTCCGAGCGGAATCAAATAATCACTCATAGGTTCTTTCACTTCCATTTCATTCTGAACTATTCTCAATTATGACAGGAAAGAATGTTTCAAACCTCCCATCCTACGAAAAAGAATGTGCCAAGGCACATATAAAAAAGCGTTTAACAGTATTATACACGATCCTGAAGTTTTTGTAACGATTTGTGTGAATATTATTGATTGAAAGAAATATTTGAATGTCTGGAATAAATGGATAATAAATGAATGTTTAAAAAATACAAAGAAACTGCATTCCAAAAATGGAACACAGTTTCTTTGTATTTATTATATCTCTTATTCATATACCTTCAAAACTGCACATTGAATCATCCGTTTTCTGTATTTCTCCTAAACCGTCTTGGTTAAGCCCTCGACCTATTAGTGACAGTCAGCTCCACAC